>NZ_JBEXWT010000072.1:0-46815 GCF_040629945.1 Kitasatospora sp. NPDC005856
GGCCGCGGGCGATGCCCGCGGCCGCTCCGCCGTTCCCGGTCACAACAGCGCGTAGAGGGCCGAGGCGTCGGCGTGCGTCCTGCCGCGCGGCCAGCGCTCGCAGGCGGCGTCCGCCCGCTCCGCCGCCCGGACCTGGGCGATCAGCTCGCCCGGCCCCGACTCGGCGAGCAGCCGCAGCACATCACCCCAACTGCCCAGCCCGAAGCGCTCGGTGTAGCGCGAGGCACCGTCGGTGAGGGCGGCCAGCGCGTGCAGCCGGTCCAGCCGGACGAAGCCGGTCTCGGCGCGCTCGGCCGCGCGCGGGCCCGCGGCGGCGATCCACGGGCCGTTGCCCCGGTTGCGGGCGGCGCGCACGGCCATCGCGTACTCCAGGTGCAGCGCGGCCCGCTCCGCCGATCCGGGAACGGTCTCCCAGACCTGGCGGCGCAGCTCCTCCCCGCCGGGGAAGCGCTGGTTGTCCCCGATCACCTTCGGCGGAGCGTCCTTGAACTCCAGCACCAACAGGGAGTCCCCGAGCACCAGGTACTCCAGCGACTCGCCGTGCCGCCGGGCGGCGACGACCATCGCGGCGGGCGTGTTGGGGTGGGCGAGGTCGCAGCGGCCGCCGTGCAGGGCGGCCGTCTCCACGATGGCGTCGGCCAGGCACTCGGCGATCGAGCGGTCCGCCCGGTCGGTGAGCCGGGCGAGCAGGTGCACGCCCAGCCGGCGCACGTACCAGGCCGTCCCGTGCCGGCACCCGGACTCCAGGCCGGCCGGCGAACTCGCGCCGTCCAGCAGGACCAGCGCCTCCGGCGAGGCCGCCGCGAAGTCCTCGCTCTCGCGGTCGGGCCGCCGTGCTTCCCCTGCGAGCTGTAGCTGCATCCCGACAGTGTGTCCGCCGCGCCGGGCCCGCGCCCAGACCCGTGCGCCGGTGTGGCGCGGGCCGGGACGCGGCGCCCGGTGGCAGCCGGGGTGATTCGGCCATACCGTCGGACAGTGACCGGACGATTCGGCCAATCGGAGCGGGCCGGGTTTGGGATCACCTTCGGGTGTCCGGGCCGCCCGCGACTGACGAGGAGCGGAAGATGTTCTGGCAGTTCATCGTGTTGCTGGCCGCCTCGCTCGGCTTCCCGACCGCCGCCCTGCTCTTCCTGATCGGCGGCCCGCGCTTCCCCGACGAGCAACGCGGCCCCGACCCCGACCGGGGCACCGCGGCCCGGGGCACCGGGGCCTCCCGGACCTCCTAGCGACCCGCCCGGCTCTCCCGACTCTCCCGACTCGCCCGGCTCTCCGCAAGGGCCCGCTCGACGCGGGCGGCCTGGGCCAGCAGGCGCTCGTCACCGCCGGGGGCGCCGACCACCTGGAGGCCCAGCGGCAGCCCCTCCGCGGTCCGCCCGGCCGGCAGGCTCAGCGCCGGCCGGCCGAGGAAGCTCCACGGCAGTGACATCACCGCGTCCCCGGTGCTGTGCAGGCCCTCGGGCGCCCCGCCGGTCGCCGAGGGTGCCAGCCACAGGTCCACCCCGGCCGCCGCACCCGCCGCGGCCACCCGCTCGCCCAGCCGCTCACGGAACCGCAGGGCGGCCGCCCGGTCCCCGGCCGCGACGCCCTGGCCGGCCCGGATGCCCGCCACCGTCTCCGGCCGGTAGAGCCCGCCGAAGCGGGCGAACCAGTCGGCGTGGCTGCGGGCCAGCTCGAAGCGGTTGACCGCCTGCAGCTGCCGGGTGATCCCGGCGAAGTCGGGGAACAGCTCGACCCTGCGCACCGTGAACCCGGCCCGCTCCAGCCGGGCCAGCTGCTCCTCGAAGGCGCGCAGCGCGGCCGGTTCGGCGTGCTCCAGGTACGTCCCGTCCGGCACCCCCAGCACGGGTTCGGGCGAGTCACCGCGCCCCGGCCGCCAGCCGTCGCAGAGCAGCGGGGCCACCAGGGCCGCGCCCGCCAGGTCGGCGGTGAAGGTGCCCAGGGTGTCGAAGCTCGGCGCGTTCGGGATCACCCCCGTGATCGGGATCCGCCCGTACGTCGGCCGGAAGCCCACCACCCCGCAGTACGCGGCCGGGCGGATCACCGAGCCGACCGTCTGGGTGCCGATCGCCAGCGGCACCAGCCCGGCCGCGACGGCCGCCGCCGAGCCGCTGCTGGAGCCGCCCGGGGTGTGCCCCGGATGGTGCGGGTTGCGGGTCGGGCCCGGGGCGCTCGCGGCGAACTCGGCGGTCACCGTCTTGCCGGCGACCAGCGCCCCCGCCGCCCGCAGCCGGTCCACCACCACGGCCTGCGGCCCGGCCAGCACCCCGGGCGGCAGCGCCGAACCGCCGTGCGTGGGCAGCCCGTCCACGTGCACGATGTCCTTGACGCCCACCGCCACCCCGTACAGCGGCGGCCGCCCGTCCGGCTCCGGGTACCGCGCGGCCACCTCCCGCGCCTGCGCCCGCAGCCGGTCGTACCGGCCCGGTTCCGGCACGAAGGCGTGGATCAGCGGGTCCACCCGCTCGACCAGGGCGCACAACCGGTCGACGTGATCGGGCAGTTCGGGCACACCGGCGCGCAGCCCGGCGGCCTCCTCGGTCAGCGGCCGCGGCCGGACGAGCGGTTCCTCCATGCCAGCACGGTAACGCTGTTCACGGGTGCTCGGCCGCCAGGTACGGCGCCTCGCGCAGGAAGTACGCCCCGCAGGTGTGGCAGCACAGCTCCGGGGTCTTCCCCCAGTCCACCGCCGACCGCACCCGCGCCCCCGGATCGAGCTCACGCCCGCACATGGCCACGCTCTCCTCGCCCCGGACCATGTGCCACAGCCGCACCCCGTCGGCGGCGCCGCCGGCGCCGTACTCGGCTCGCATCTGGTGCATCATGCTCCCCATCGTCCGGCCGCCGCACGCCCCCGGCAACCGGAACGGATCCGCCGGCCGGCCGCCCGCGAGGCCCGCACGCGCGCGCCCCGGCGGCCTCACCGTGCACATCCGGAGCCCCGCTCTCCGTCACATCCACGTTGACTGGGCCCAGCACCCGCCGGAGACTGGTTGTGCGTACGCTCCACACTCGGCTACGGGGGGAACCGATGGGCGATGCACCGCTTTTGACGATCGATCACCTTTCCAGAATGCGCGCGGCGGCCGACCGGGTCAGGGGGCTCTCCCAGCGCCGCGCCCAGGTCCTCGAGCTCATCGGAACCGACCTGTCCAACCAGGAGATCGCCGCCGCACTGCGGATCGAGGAGCGGACCGTCAAGGCGCACACCGCTGCCCTGTTCGAGCAGCTCGGCGTGTGCTCACGCATCCAACTGGCCCAGGCGGCCCTGCTGTTCCGGCTGGAGGACTGTACCTGAGGACACTTTCGGACCGTCCGGCCCGGTGCTGAGATGTCCTAGCCCCGATCGGGGCCCTGGCTCCGATCGGGGCATCGACAACCACCCTCCGCACCACGAGAGACGGGATTCACCATGCTCAGGAACCGTGTGGGCCGCATGGTCTCCGTGGCGGTCGCCGCCACCGCCGCGCTGACCCTCGGCACCGGTGTCGCCAACGCCCTCTACGTCAGCGACTACACCACCGCCGCCAACATCCGGAACACCCCGTACACCAACGGTGTCATCAACGGCGTCGGCTACCCGGGCCACGGCACCAACGACTGGTGCTTCACCCTCGGTTCGACCGTCAACAACTACGCCGCCTGGGACAGCAACACCGACAAGGCCACCGGCAAGTGGGGCTACACCTTCGAGGACTACATCGCCGGCGCCCAGGCGAACCAGTGGACCCGCTGCTGATCCGCTGAGCGCACCACCGCACCACAGCCCTCTTCGCCCCACCGCTAATGGGGCGAAGAGGGCTCCGTCCGAGACTACCGGCCCGCCCACCCGATGAGGTCCACTCGTGAGGTCCCACCGCCGCACCGCCCTGGTCGTCACCGCCGCCGGGCTCGCCCTGCTCACCGGCTGCTCCTCCGACAAGAGCGCCGCTCCGGCCGCCGGCGGATCCGGCGGCCAGGCCGCCGCGCCCGCCCTGACCGCGACGCCCACCCCGACGACCGTGGCCGACACCCAGCAGCTCCCGCTGCGGGCCTTCGCGGCGAGCCCGCAGGAGCTGACCGGCATCGCGCGGGCGCAGGGACTGCTCACCCAGGACTGCATGAAGCGGTTCGGCTTCGCCTCCTGGCAGCCGAGCAACGCCGACCTCACCAAGGCCGCCAAGGACGACATGCCCACGCCGTACGGGTTCCTCAACGAGGCGCAGGCCGCCCAGTACGGCTTCCACGCCCCCGGCACCGCCGGGGGCGCCAAGACCGGTGGCAGCACGATGAACCCCGCCGAGTTCACCGCGCTGTCCGGGCTGAAGTCCCCCTCCGGCGGCGAGCCGGCCGGCGGCAACACCCCGCCCGGCGGCTGCACCGGCGAGGCGGACCGCAAGCTCAAGGGCGACAAGGCACCCGGGACCGACGTCTACGGCGACCTCACCGGCCAGTCGATGAACCGCACGAAGTCGGACGCCCGGGTGGTCGCCGCCACCGCCGAGTGGGCGTCCTGCATGAAGCAGAAGGGCTACGCCTACAGCAACCCGGAGAGCCTCAGCACCGAGTCCTGGGGCCCCACGGTGACCCAGCGGGAGATCGACACCGCCAAGGCCGACGTCGCCTGCACCAAGCAGACCAACCTCTCCGGCATCGCCTTCGGCGTGCAGAGCGCCATCCAGAAGCAGCTGATCGAGCAGCACGACAACGAACTGAAGGCCTACCGCGCCGCCGTCCAGTCCCAGATCGACCAGGCGGCGACGGTGCTGCGGGAGCACGGCCAGTGAGCCGCACCCGGCCCGGCCGCCCGCTGCGGGCCGCGGCGGCGGCCCTGGCCTGTGCCGCGGCGTTGACCACCGCGGGCTGCTCCGGCACCTCCGCGGCGGCCCCGGACGGCGCGACCGCCACCGGTCCGTACGGCGAGCGGCTGATCGCCGTCGACACCGACCTCCGGCAGCCCTACCTGGCGTACTGGGACGAGTGGACGAGGGTGGCCCGGGCCGCCGACACCGGGGCCGCGCCTCTGGACGCCCACGCCGACGAACCCAACCTCTCCATCCTCCGCGCCTCGGTCGACCGGATGCGCGAGGACAAGCGGCACATGAGCGGCGACGTGAAGCACCGGCTGCTCGGCATGCAGGTCGACGGCGAGGCCCGCCGGCTGTACGACTGCGTGGACCTGAACGCCTGGCGGATCGTGGACGCGGGCACCGGCCGAGAGATCGACCAGGTCGGACAACGGCCGGAGCAACTCAGTGTCATGACGATGCGTCATGTCAACGGGGCGTGGAAGGTCACGGACATCCGGAATCCGCTGCCGTGCCCGGAGGGCACCGCCGGCCCGTCCCGCAGCAGCTGAAACCGTCCGAGCGCCGAGCACCGGAAGAAGCACGGGAAATGGAAGCCGTGGAAACACCCCAGCCCGAGGCCACCGCAGCGGAACCCGCCGCCCCGGCCGGGCCCGCCCCGCACCGACGACGGCGGCTGATCATCGTGATCGCCCTGGTCGCCGCGGTCACCGCCGGGGGCGGGATGTGGGCCGCCACCCTGATCCGCTCGCCGGAGCAGGCCGCAGCCGACACCAAGGCACCACCCGCCTCGGTGCTCACGGCGCCGGTGGTGCAGCGGGTGCTGTCCAACACCACCGTCCTGCGCGGGGTGTTCACGGCCGGCCAGTCCTTCCCGGTGCAGCCGGGCGCGGTCTCGGCCAGCGCCGGCGGCCCGGGTGGCGGCACCCCGATCGTGACGGCGCTGAAGGTCAACGGCGGGGACGCGGTGGACTCCGGGCAGGTGCTGGCCGAGGTGTCCGGGCGGCCGGTGATCGCCCTGCCCGGCCCGATACCCGCCTACCGCGACATGGCGCCGGGCGAGTCCGGCGGGGACATCGGCCAACTGCAGGACGTGCTCCGGGGCATGGGGTACTCCACGGGTGGCGACGACAAGGAGTACTTCGGGGCCGGTACCAAGGCCGCCGTGACCAGGCTCTACCAGAAGCTCGGCTATCCGGTGCCCACCACCGGCGACCAGACCGCCGCCGCCGTCCGGGCCGCCCAGCAGGCCGTGGACCAGGCCAAGCAGACCGTCCAGGACCTGGAGAGCCAGCCCGCCCGCGGCAGCGAACCGACCGCGACGGCCACCAAGTCCGGCGCGCCGGCGAACGCACCCGGCGCAGCCGCCGGGGGTGCCTCCGGGGGTGCCGCCGCACTCGCCCGCGCCCGCGCCGACCTCACCGCCAAGCAGCAGGACCTGGCCCGCGCCCAGGCCAAGGACGGCCCCCAGCTGCCCGCCGCCGAGGTGGTCTTCCTGCCCGCCCTGCCGGCCCGGGTCGGTGCCGTGGGCGCCAAGGTCGGCGACAGGGTGACGACCCCGGTCCTCACCCTCACCGCCGGCGGCCTCAACCTGACCGGCCACCTGCTCCCCGGTGACGCCCCGCTGGTCAAGCCCGGGATGAACGTCACCGTGCTGTCCGAGACCACGGGCGCCCAACTCTCCGCCAAGGTCGGCTCGGTGGGCACGCTCGTCACCCCCGGCAGTCCCGCCGGGGGAGGCGCGGCCAGCGCGGCACCGGCGGCGCCGGGCGCCGGCACCGACCCCTACGTCCCGCTCGTCATCACGCCCGACGCTCCCTGGGACCCGGCGCTGGAGGGCCAGGACGTGCGGATCACCGTGGTCGCCGCCTCCACCCAGGGCGAGGTGCTCGCCGTGCCCTCCTCGGCCATCAGCTCGGGCGTTGACGGCCGGACCTCCGTGTCCGTCGCGGGCGCCGACGGCACCCGGCGCACCGTGGAGGTGACGGCGGGCGTCGCCGCCGACGGCTTCGTCGAGGTCAGGCCCGCCGCCGGGACCGAACTCAGGCCCGGCGAGCAGGTCGTGGTCGGCCGGTGAGCGGGACCGAGGCACGGGCCGACGACCGCGGGGCCCCGGGACACCGCGACACCCCCGTGATCCGGCTGCGCGGAGCGTTCCGCACCTTCCCCGGGCCGCCGCCGGTCACCGCCCTGCACCCCCTCGACCTGGAGGTGGCCCGCGGCGAGTACGCCGCCGTGATCGGCCCCTCGGGCTCCGGCAAGTCCACCTTCCTCAATCTGCTCGGACTGCTCGACCGGCCCAGCGGCGGCACGTACGAACTCGACGGCATCGACACCGGTGCGCTCTCCGAGGCACGGCGCACCGCGCTGCGCGGGCGGCGGATCGGCTTCGTCTTCCAGTCCTTCCACCTGCTGCCGTACCGGACCGCCCTGGAGAACGTGATGCTCGCCCAGGTCTACAACGGATCGGCGCGAGCCGGCCGGGCCGAGGCCGCCCGGCGGGTCCTGGACCAGGTCGGCCTCGGCCACCGGGCCGAGGCCCTGCCCTCCAGGATGTCCGGTGGCGAACGCCAACGCGTCGCGGTGGCACGGGCGTTGGTGAACCGGCCGTCGCTCCTGCTGTGCGACGAGCCGACCGGGAACCTCGACTCGGCCACGGCCCGGCGGGTCATGGAGCTGTTCGAGGAACTGCACGGGAGCGGCCTGACCCTGCTGGTCATCACCCATGACCGCGAGGTCGCCGAGCGGGCCCGGCGGACCATCACCATCCGGGACGGCCGGCTGGGCACCTCGGGGGCGGTGGCCGGGCGATGAGGAAGCGCGCCGCGTCCACCGAAGTCCCGCTCTCCCGGATCGGGTTGGCCGACCTGCTGAGCGAGGCGCTGTCCGGCATGGTGCAGCGGCCCGGCCGCTCGGTGCTCACCCTGCTGGGCACCGTCCTCGGGGTCGGCGCCTTCGTCGCCGTCCTCGGGCTCACCTCCAGCGCCACCGGCCAGATCGGCAAGCGCTTCTCCGCGCTGCAGAACACCACGGTCACCCTGGTCGGCACCGGAGCGGAAGTCGTCACGGCCGGCGGCCGGCACCGTGCCGCCATGGACTTCCCCGAGGACGCCGACCGCCGGGTGGGCCGGCTCAACGGCGCGGTCGCGGCCGGGGTCTACTGGAGCGCACCGCTGACCGAGCCGAAGATCTCCACCTCCCCGGTGCCCGGCCCCGGCTCCGGCACCGGGCTCGACGTCCTGGCACTCTCACCCGGAGGCTTCGACGCGATCGAGGCGCAGGTCTCCGCCGGCACCGTCTACAACGCCTTCCACAGCGAACGCGGCCTGCGCGTCGCGGTGCTGGGCTCGGCCGCCGCCGGACGGCTCGGCATCAGCCGCCTCGACGCCCATCCGGCGGTGTTCGTCAACGGCGTCGGCTTCACCGTCATCGGCATCATCGACGGCAGCGCCCGGCTCCCCGAGACCGCGCTCGACGTCATGGTGCCCACCACCACCGCGCGGACGCTCTGGGGCAACCCGCTGCCCGGGGAGAACGGCCGGGCCCGGATGGTGATCCGCACCCGGACCGGCGCGGCCGGCCTGGTCGCCTCCCAGGCCCCGACCGCCCTGCGACCGGAGGCCCCCCAGGACTTCGAGGCGCTCGCCCCGCCCGACCCGCACACCCTGCGGGACTCCGTCTCCACCGACCTCACCGGGCTGTTCCTGCTGCTGGCCGCCATCTGCCTGGTGATCGGCGCGGTCGGGATCGCCAACACCACGCTGGTCGCCGTCCTGGAACGCACCGGCGAGATCGGCCTGCGGCGCGCCCTGGGCGCCCGCCCCCGGCACATCGCGGCCCAGTTCCTCACCGAGTCCACCGTGCTCGGCACGCTCGGCGGACTGGTGGGCACCGCGATCGGCGTGGCCGTCGTGGTGCTGGTCGCGCTGGCCCGGGACTGGACCGCCCTGCTCCAGCCCTGGACGGTCCTGTCCGCACCACTGGCCGGCAGCCTGGTGGGCCTGCTGGCCGGCCTCTACCCGGCACTCCGCGCCGCCGGCGTGGAACCGGCCGAAGCCCTGCGCCACTGACCCGGCTCCCCCGCCCGTCCCACGGCGCCGCCCGCCGCCCGCGCCGCCGCCCGTGCCCCGCCCTCCCCTACGACGCCGCCTGCAGCAGCGCGCCGTCCTGCCACTTGAGGATCTTGTCGAAGCTGACGATCGCCCCCCGCAGGGGGTGGTTGCGGAGCTGGACGTGGTCGGTGAGGGCGTGGATGAGGAAGAGGCCGCGGCCGGATTCGGCGGTGAGGTCGGGGAGGCTGTCCAGGTCGACCGGGCGCAGCGTGGGGGTGCTGGGGCGGCAGGGCAGGACGTGGGTGTCGTACGGGTGGCCGTCGCGGCGGGGGCGGTGGGCGGCGAGCACGCGGGCCGGGACGGTGGCGCGGCCGCGGGTGCGGCGGGGCGGCCGGCCGGCCGCCGCCGGGCGGGCCTGCGCCGGGGCGGCCGCGCGGCGGGCCGGCTCCGCGGGTGCGGCCAGGGCGGGCAGGCCGGGGCCGGAGTCGGTGACCTCGATCCGCAGCCGGTCGCCGCAGATCGAGGCGGTGACCTGGAAGCCGTCGTCGGGCCGCCCGGTGGCACCGTGCTCGACGGCGTTGGCGCAGGCCTCGGTGAGGGCGACGCCGAGGTCGTCCGCGATCTGCGGGTCGACGCCTGCGGTCGCCATCGCACCGAGCAGGATGCGCCGGGCCAGCGGGACGCTGGCCGGGTCGCGCTTGAGGTGCAGAGTCCACCAGATGTCCACGGGAGGTCCCTCCTGGCTGCGGCTCCACATACAACTAGGTATCTCCGGGCGATTCCCGGGTGAACCGTGCCCGGGGGCCGCTACCGCCCGTTCGGCGGATGGACCGGGGGACGGTGTCTGTGCCGGGCGACGCGTACGCCCCCTCGCACGCCGCCGCCGAAAGGGGCATTCGTAGGGATTTCCCACCCTGCCCGTGTCAGGGGTGTACGCAATGAGAGGATGGCCCGGCCATGACTGCCCTCGCCGCCGCCCCGCTCCCGGGCGCCCCCGGACCGGCCCTGCCGGTGGGGTCCGCCGCCTGGGACCTGCGGCTTGCCCGGGCGGTCCCGTTCGCGCTGGTCTGCACCCTGATAGCGGCCGCCGGGCACGCCCTGGCGGGTGGCGGGAACGTGCCGCCGACCGCGCTGGCGCTGGGCTTCGCCGCGGTGCTGGCGTTCGCGGCGGTCTGCGGCGGGCGGGAGCGTTCGCTGGCGGCCATCGCCGGGGCGCTGGGTGCCGGGCAGCTCGGACTGCACTGCCTCTTCCACGGCTTCGACGGCTCCATGTCCGGCATGCGCCACGGCGGCCCGCTGACCGTGCCGCAGGTGGCCGGCCGACTGATCTGCAACGAGGCCCGTCCCGGCACGCTGGTCGGACTGCCCGGGGGCCCGTCCCCGGAGCAGCTGGTCTCCTCCGCGGGCCTGGACCCGCACGCCTTCGCCGCCGCGCCCTGGTGGCAGGCCGGCCTCTTCGGCATGACACCGTCGATGCTGGTCGGGCACCTGGGCGCCGCGCTGGTCGCGGGCTGGTGGCTGCGGCGCGGTGAGGCGGCGCTGTGGCGGCTGCTGCGGGTGGCCGCCACGGCCGCCCGGGAACACTGGGCGGCGCCGTTGCGCACGGCGTTCGCGCTGGTGGCCGTGTTGCTGCGCGGTCTGTTCGGCGCGGCCGGCCCGGCCCGCCGGTTCGGTGCCCGGGGCGGGGAGTACCCGCTGCCGGCGGGCGCCGTGCTGCGGCACAGCGTGGTGCGGCGCGGCCCGCCGTGCGGGGCCCTCGCGTACTGACCGGCGTCTCCTGGCGGCCCCACGGCCGTACCGGGTGCCGGCGTGCGCACCGTCCGGCCGTTCCCCGACCACCGGGGCGGCCCGAGGCTCTGCCCCCACGTTCCCACGCGCGGCCCCGCGGCACGGCTCACGTCCGTCGCCCGGTTCCGGCCGCCGCCGAGCTCCGATCGGAGACCCGCATCATGCGTTCCCTTCCCGCCCGCCGTCTCGCCGCCGTCGCCCTCACCGCCGCCGCCTCCGTGGTGGCGCTGGCCGGCCCCGCCTTCGCGCACGTCACCGTGAACCCGGGTGCGGCCGCCCAGGGCGGCTACACGGCCGTCGACTTCCGGGTGCCGAACGAGAGCGACACGGCGGGCACGGTGAAGCTGGAGGTCAACCTCCCGCTGGACCACCCGCTGGCGTCCGTCCGGACCCTGCCCCTGCCGGGCTGGACCGCCACGGTCGAGAAGGCCAAGCTCGACAAGCCGATCAAGGTGCACGGCAACGACGTCACCGAGGCCGTCGCCAAGATCACCTGGACCGCCGACGCCGGCACCAAGATCGCCCCCGGTCAGTTCCAGGAGTTCCGGGTCTCGCTCGGCCCGCTGCCGACCGACACCGACAACCTGGTCTTCAAGACCCTCCAGACCTACGACAACGGCGACGTCTCCCGCTGGATCGACGAGTCCAAGGAGGGCCAGCCGGAGCCGGCCAAGCCCGCGCCCGTCCTGAAGCTCACCAAGGCCGCCGAGGGCGACGGGCACGGCGTCACCGCCTCCCCGGCCGCGGGCGCCCACGAGGACAGCTCCGACCACGCCGCCTCCGCCGGCGACGCCAAGTCCAGCGACTCCACCGCCCGCACCCTGGGCGTGGTCGGCATCGTGGTCGGCGTGATCGGCACCGCCGTCGGCGTGCTCGGCCTGCGCCGCAAGAACGGCGGCTCCGCCTCCTGAACCCCGCGCCGGCGGGGCCGCACCCGGAAGACGGGTGCGGCCCCGCCGGCGGACCACCGCGCACGATCGGAAGTCCCATGCCCCGCACCACCCGCACCACCCGTCTGGCCGGCGCCGCCGCCCTGGCGCTGGCCGCCGCCCTGACCCTCTCCGCCTGCGGCTCCTCCGGCGGCGACTCCACCGCCGCCAAGGTCACCCGGCAGAAGGAGGACACCCCGTACCAGGGCACCAAGCTCGCCAAGAACTTCGAGAAGCCGGACCTCCAGCTGACCGACACCTCCGGCCGGCCCTTCGACCTGCGGCAGCAGACCAACGGCAAGGCCACCCTGCTGTTCTTCGGCTACACCAGCTGCCCGGACGTCTGCCCGACCACCATGGGCGACATCGGCGTCGCGATGAAGGCGCTCCCCGAGGCGGACCGGCAGAAGATCAACGTCGTCTTCGTCTCCACCGACCCGCAGCGCGACACCCCGCAGGTGCTGCGCACCTGGCTGGACTCGATGGGCAGCGACTTCATAGGCCTCACCGGGGACCTGGCCAAGGTGAAGACCGCGGCCAAGTCCCTCGGGATCATGATCGAGGACCCGGTGGTCAACGGGGACGGCACGGTCACCTCCACCCACGGCGCGCAGGTGCTGGCCTTCCTCCCCTCGGACGACAAGGCGCACGTGCTCTACATGAGCGGCACCGAGGAGAAGACCTACGAGCACGACCTGCCGCTGCTCGCCAAGGGGGTCGCGGCGTGAGCCCGGCGCAGACCGGAACCGGCCGCTTCCGCCGCACCGCCCTGCTCGGCGCCGTCGTCGCGACGGCCCTGGGCGGCGGCGCCATCCTGGCCGCCTGCGGGACGGGCGGCGGGACCGGGGGCGGCACGGGCGGCCAGGACGCCACCGGCGGCCCGGCCGTGATCAGCGTCGCCGACTCCTACATCCCGCTGCCCCCGACCGGCGGCATGGCGGCCGGCTACCTGACCGTCCGCAACGACGGCGGGCGGGACCAGCTGCTCAAGGTGACCAGCCCGGAGGCCGGGTCGGTCACCATGCACCGCTCGACCGAGTCGAGCATGGAACAGGTGGACAGCCTCGACGTCCCCGCGCACGGCGCCCTGAAGCTCGCCCGGGGCGGCAACCACCTCATGATCATGGGATGGCAGAAGGCCCCGGCCATCGGTGACGAGCTGGAGCTCGACCTCACCTTCTCCAAGTCCGGCACCATCTCCGTCAAGGTGCCGGTCAAGGAACTCACCTACCGCCCCGGCCAGAGTTAGGGGGACCCGCCACCATGCAGTCGGCCGGCCTGGAGAAGGCCACCCACCGCCGGAGCGCCGGGGTGCTCGCCGTGCTCGGCGCGTTGCTCGCGCTGATGCTCGCGAGCGCCGGCCCGGCCTCCGCGCACGCCATCCTGGATTCCACCGACCCGGCGCAGAACTCGGTGATCGGCACCGCCCCGCAGGCGGTGACACTGACCTTCAGCGAGTCCGTCTCGCTCTCCGGCGACTCCGTCCGGGTGCTCGACCCGAACGGCAAGGCCGTGGACACCGGCAACCCGGCGCACGCCGACGGCAAGGGCAACACCGCCCGGGTCGGGCTGCAGAGCGGGCTCGCCAACGGCACGTACACGGTGGCCTGGCGGGCCGTCTCGGACGACTCGCACCCGGTCGGCGGCGCGTTCACCTTCTCCATCGGCGCGCCCTCGGACACCTCGGTGTCGGCGACGGCGTTCCAGGGCGCGGAGGCCGACGGCCTGGTCGCCGCCCTGTACGGCACCGGGCGCGCCGTCGCGTACACCGCCTTCGCGCTGCTGGTCGGCGTCGCCGCCTTCGTGCTGATCTGCTGGCCGGCCGGCACCGCCCGGCGCCGGGTGCAGCGGCTGCTGATGACCGGCTGGACGGCGCTGCTGGTCTCCAGCGTCGCGGTGCTGATGCTGCGCGGCCCGTACGAGCGCGGCTCGGGGGTCGGGCAGGCCTTCGACCTGTCGCTGATGCGCTCCACGCTGGACGAGCGGATCGGCACCGCGCTGGCCGCCCGGCTGCTGCTGCTCGCGGCGGCCGGGGTGTTCCTGTCGCTGCTGGTCGGGCAGCTGGGGCAGCCGCCGCGGCCGGTCGTCCCGAAGCCGCGGGACGAGGAGGGCCCGGGCGGTTCCGGGGGCCCGGCCGACTCCGAGGACGACGCCGAGGCCGAGGCCGCCGAGCTGCGCGAGCTGGAGCGGCGGGCCGCCGAACGGCCGCAGCGCGAGGTCCGGCTCGGCCTCGGCGTGGCCGGGCTGGTGCTGGCGGTCGCCCTCTCGGCGACCTGGGTCGGCGCCGACCACGCCTCGGTGGGCATCCAGGTCTGGCTGGCGCTGCCGCTCGGCATCCTGCACCTGATCGCCATGGCGCTCTGGCTGGGCGGACTGGCCGCGCTGCTGGTCGCGCTGCGCGAGGGCGTCGGTGTCGAGGTGGTGGACCGCTTCTCGAAGCTCGCCTTCGGCTCGGTGGCCGTGCTGGCCGCCACCGGCCTCTACCAGTCCTGGCGCGGCCTGGGCAGCTGGAGCGCGCTGACCGGCACCGAGTACGGGCGGCTGCTGCTGGTGAAGAGCGGCTGCGTGGTCGCGATGGTCGGCGTCGCCTGGATCTCCCGCTCCTGGCTGGCCCGGCTGCGCTCGGCCCCGGCCGAGGCGCTGGAGGTCGCACCGGCCGAGCTGCCGGAGCCGGTCGCCGTGGCGACGCACAGCGAGGACCCGGTCCGGCAGGCCCAGCTGGAACGCCAGCGGACCGCCCGGGAGAGCGCCGGACGCGACCGCGGGCTGACCCCGACCCGGGCCGGGCTGCGCCGCTCGGTGCTGGTCGAGGCGCTGGTCGCGGTGGCGGTGCTGGTGGTCACCACGATGCTCACCAACTCCCCGCCCGGACGGGTCGCGGACGAGATCAGGGCCGGGGCGGCCGGCGCCGCGGCGGCCGGCGGGCCCGCGGCGGCGCAGACCGAGCCCGGCCGCACCGTCGAGCTCAAGCTCCCGTACGACACCAAGGGCCGCACGCCGAACGCCAAGGGCACCGCGACCGTCACCCTCAACCCCGCCCGGACCGGGGCGAACGAGGTGACGCTCGCGCTGGACGGCACGGACGGGCAGCCGGTGGAGGTGCCCGAGGTGCAGCTCGCCTTCACCCTGCCGGACCGCGACCTCGGCCCGCTGCCGGTCGAGCTCACCCCGGAGGGCGCCGGCCGCTGGATCGGCACCGCGCAGCTCCCGCTGGCGGGCAACTGGGTGGTGTCGGTGCAGGTCCGCTCCTCCGACATCGACCAGGCCACCCCGACCCAGCAGTTCAAGATCGGGTGAGTGGGGTGGCGGACGTGACGTCGGAGCGCCCCGCGGCGGAGCACGGGTCGGCGGAGCGCGGGTCGGCGGAGCGCGGGTCGGCGGAGCGCGGGTCGGCTTCGGCGGGGCCGGCGGGCTTCACCCGGCGGGCGCTGCTCGGCACCGCCGGGGCCGGACTGCTGGCCGGCGCCGGCGCGGGCGTCGCCGGGGCCGTCGCCCTGGACGGGCGGTCGGGCGGGACGGCGGTCGCGCCGGGCCCGTCCGACGGGACGCTGGGAGCCGCCCGGGTGCCGTTCCGCGGCGAGCACCAGGCCGGGATCACCGACCCGGCGCAGGCCCGGGTCCAGCTCGCCGCCTTCGACCTGGCCGAGGGCGTCGGCCGGGAGGGGCTGCGCACCCTGCTGCAGCGCTGGACGAAGGCGGCCGAACGGCTGACCGCCGGAGAGCCGGCCGAGGAGTTCGACAACCAGGTCGCGCTGGACGCCGGGCCCTGCTCGCTCACCCTCACGGTCGGCTTCGGCGCCACGCTCTTCGACAGGGCCGGGCTGACCGACCGCCGCCCGCCAGGGCTCGAACCGCTGCCCGCCTTCCCCGGCGACGCGCTCGACCCGGCCCGCGGCGACGGCGACCTGTTCGTCCAGATCGGCGCGGACGACGCCCTGGTGGCGGTGCACGCCCTGCGGGTGCTCCAGCGGCTCGCGGCCGGGACGGCGGCGCTGCGCTGGCAGTCGGCCGGCTTCGCCCGCACCCCCGGCGCCGCGGCCCGGCCGGTGACCGGACGCAATCTGATGGGCCAGATCGACGGCACCAACAATCCCCGGCCGGACGAGGAGGGCTTCGCCGCCACGGTGTTCTGCGCCGCCGGCGGCGACCAGCCGGGCTGGCTGGCCGGCGGTTCGTACCTGGTGTACCGGCGGATCCGGATGCTGCTGGACCACTGGGAGGCGCTGCCGGTGGACCGGCAGGAGCGGGTGATCGGGCGGCGCAAGTCGGACGGCGCCCCGCTCGGCGCGCCCGCCGGGGCCGGCGAGCGGTCCCCGGTCGACCTCGCCGCGCAGGGCCCGGACGGCACCCTGGCGATCCCCGCCGACGCGCACATCCGGGTCGCCGCCCCGGCGGCCAACGGCGGGGCGGCGATGCTGCGCCGCGGCTTCTCGTACCACGACGGGCTGCTGCCGGACGGCTCCCCGGACGCCGGGCTGCTCTTCCTCGCCTTCCAGGCCGACCCGCGCAAGGGCTTCACCCCGGTGCAGCGCAAGCTCTCCCGGGGCGACGGCCTCTCCCGCTTCCTGCGGCACGAGGCCGGGGGCCTGTACGCGGTGCCGCCGGGCGCGCCGCCCGGAGGTTACCTCGGCCAGCAGTTGTTGGAGGGGTAGTTCCCCCGGAATCCCCCCGGATCCGCCGGGATCCGGGGGGATCCACCCCCGCGGTTCCGGCCCGTGGAACGCTTTCCTGCCGGAGCCGCGGAGTCGTTAGGGTGACTCTTCCGGCACATTCTGCCCGCGCAGCACCGAGATCCCACGGAGGCGTCATGTCGGCCACCCGCTACACCTACCTCGGACCGGCCGGCACGTTCACCGAGGCGGCCCTGCACACCCTGCCCGAGGCGGCGACCCGGGAGCTGGTGCCGCTGTCCTCGGTGGCGCTGGCGCTGGACGCGGTGCGCGGCGGGGAGGCGGCCGGGGCGTTCGTCCCGATCGAGAACTCGGTGGAGGGCGCCGTCACCGCGACCAACGACGAACTCGCCGCCGGCACACCGCTGATGATCTACCGTGAGGTGCTGCTGCCGATCACCTTCGCGCTGCTGGTGCGGCCGGGCACCGAGCTGTCCGGGATCAAGACGGTGACCAGCCACCCGGTGGCCCAGCCGCAGGTGCGGCGCTGGCTGGCGGCCAACCTGCCGGAGGCGAAGTGGGAGTCGGCCGCCTCCAACGCGGACGGCGCCCGGCTGGTCGCCGAGGGCCGCTACGACGGCGCGTTCGCGGGGGAGTTCGCGGCGCCGATCTACGGGCTGGAGCCGCTGGTCAAGGAGATCGCGGACGCCAAGAGCGCGGCCACCCGGTTCGTGCTGGTCGGCCGCCCGGGGCGGGTCTCCTCGCCGACCGGCGCGGACAAGACCTCGATGGTGGTCTGGCTGCCGGACGACCACCCGGGTGCGCTGCTGGAGCTGCTCCAGGAGTTCGCGGTGCGCGGGGTCAACCTGATGCGGATCGAGTCGCGCCCGACCGGCGAGGGCATGGGCAGCTACTGCTTCCTGATCGACTGCGAGGGCCACCTGTCCGAGCGCCGGGTCGGCGAGGCGATGATGGGGCTCAAGCGGATCTGCCCGCAGGTGCGGTACCTCGGCTCCTATCCGCGCGCCGACCGGCAGGAGTCCACCCACCGGCGGCCGGGGACCTCGGACGAGGATTTCACCTCGGCGGCGGACTGGCTCTCCCGCGCCCTCGACGGCCGCGGGAACATCTGAGGCCCGCGGGACACCCGCGGCCCTCCGGACACCCTGGTTACGCCTTTTGTCTTTCCGCCCTTTTCCGACTGTTTCGGATCGGGTCGATCGGGCGGGCCGGGTGGTCCCACCCGTCGTCCACAGGGAGCCCGGAGCCGGGGCCCGCTGTCCACAGGGCCCTGCACTGTCCACAGCCCCGAGTTATCCACAGGCCTGGGGGCGAGTCGACAAACCGCTATAGCCATTGCCCGGAACCGGTCGGACCATCGGTTTGCGCCGCAGAGATGACCAATCGGACCAGAGTCACCCGGTTGCCAGCAAATCACCCGTCCGAGTGCTTCAATTCCCTCGCTCGAGAAGGTTCATTGAGGTTTGAAACCTCAATTCCCTGGTTCGTTCACGCGGAAGGCGATCCTCCCCTTTGATCCACAGGCCTGGGGTCCGACCTGTGGATAACCCGGTGGCGGAGAGTTCCCCACAGAAGTTATCCACAGGATCGGCCGAGTTATCCCCAGGGGAAAACCCGTACCGGTGGAGGAACGGTCGCCCGGTACGCTTGGGCCTGTGATTGACCTTCGCCTGCTCCGTGAGGACCCTGACCGAGTACGCGCCTCGCAGCGCGTCCGTGGCGAGGACGTCGACCTGGTCGACGCCCTCCTCTCCGCCGACGAGCGGCGCCGGTCCTCGGGCAGCCGCTTCGACGAACTGCGCAGCGAGCAGCGGGTGCTCGGCAAGCAGGTCGCCCAGGCCAAGGGCGACGAGAAGACCGCCCTGCTGCAGCGCACCAAGGACCTGGCCGCCGAGGTCAAGGCCGCCGACGCCGAACAGGGCGCCGCCAAGGAGGAGGCCGACCGCCTGCTCCGCTCGCTGGCGAACCTCATCGACCCGGCCGCCCCGGTCGGCGGCGAGGAGGACTTCGTCACCCTGGAGGAGATCGGCACCCCGCGCGACTTCGCCGCCGAGGGCTTCGAGCCCCGCGACCACGTCGAGCTCGGCCAGATCCTCGGCGCGATCGACACCGAGCGCGGCGCCAAGGTCGCCGGTGCCCGCTCGTACTACCTGACCGGCGTCGGCGCGCTGCTGGAGCTCGCCCTGGTCAACATGGCGATCGCCCAGGCCACCGCGGCCGGCTTCATCCCGATGATCACCCCGACCCTGGTCCGGCCGGCCGCCATGGACGGCACCGGCTTCCTCGGCCAGGCCGCCGAGAACGTGTACCACCTCGCCGAGGACGACCGGTACCTGGTCGGCACCAGCGAGGTCCCGCTCGCGGCGTACCACATGGACGAGATCCTCGACGCCGACAAGCTGCCGCTGCGCTACGCCGGCTACTCGTCCTGCTTCCGCCGCGAGGCCGGCACCTACGGCAAGGACACCCGCGGCATCATCCGCGTCCACCAGTTCGAGAAGGTGGAGATGTTCGTCTACACCACCCCCGAGGACGCGGAGAACGAGCACCGCCGCCTGCTCCAGTGGGAGAAGGACTTCCTCAACGCGCTGGAACTGCCCTACCGGGTGATCGACGTCGCCTCCGGCGACCTCGGCGCCTCGGCCGCGCGCAAGTTCGACATCGAGGCGTGGATCCCCACCCAGGGCAAGTACCGCGAGGTCACCTCGACCTCCAACACCACCGAGTACCAGGCCCGCCGACTGTCGATCCGGATGCGCGAGGAGGGCAAGACCCGCCCGCTCGCCACCCTGAACGGCACCCTGGTCGCCGTCCCGCGCACCATCGTGGCGATCCTGGAGAACCACCAGCAGGCCGACGGCTCGGTCGTCGTGCCCGAGGCGCTGCGGCCGTACCTCGGCGGGCGGAGCGTCCTCGAACCGGTCAAGTAACCCGGCACGCACCACCCAGCACCACCCGCAACTCCCGGGAGACGTACGGCCCATGAGCACCATCAGCCCCAGCCTCGCCTCCCCCGGCGGTGGCGGCCTGCCCTACCGGCTGGTCGCCACCGACCTCGACGGCACCCTGCTCACCAGCGAGGAGACCGTCTCCGAGCGCACCCGCGCCGCCCTGGCCACGGCCACCGGCGCGGGCGCGCTGCACATCATCGTCACCGGGCGCTCGGCGGTCTGGGCCCGCCCGGTCTTCGACGAGATCGGCTACACCGGGATAGCGGTCTGCGGCCAGGGCGCCCAGGTGTACGACGCCGGCGCGCACAAGCTGCTCACCTCGCTCACCCTGGACCGGCGGCTCGCCGCGCTCGCGATCGAGAAGATCGAGACCGAGACCGGCCCGCTGGCCATCGCCGCCAACCAGGACGGCCTCGACGGCCAGGTGCTGGCCGGCCCCGGGTACGAGCTGCTGATCGGCTCCGACCTGCCGGTCGTCCGGGTCGACCGCGGCGGACTGTTCGACGCCCCGCTCAGCAAGCTGTACATCCAGCACCACGCCCTCACCGACGACGCCCTCGCCGAGGCCGCCCGGCGCGCCGCGGGGGACCTGGTCGGTGTGGTGATGGCCGGCGCCGGCGTCGTCGAACTGCTCCCGCTCGGCCTGTCCAAGGCCACCGGGCTGGCCGTCGCCGCCCGCCGCCTGGGCGTCCGCGCCGCCGACACCATCGCCTTCGGCGACATGCCCAACGACGTCCCGATGTTCGGCTGGGCCGCCCACGGCGTCGCCATGGCCAACGCCCACGAGGAACTCCTCGCCATCGCCGACGCCGTCACCACCAGCAACGACGAGGACGGCGTCGCCGCGGTCCTGGAGCTGCTCTACCCGCAGCGCTGACGCCGCCGGCGGGGACGCGCCCGACGCCCGGCTCACGACCGGAGGACCTCCGGCACCCGGCACCCGGCACCCGGCACCCGGCACCCCCGAGGCGGCCTTCCGCCCCGCGCGGTTCCCCGCGCCCCCGGTGGGGCGCGGAGATCGGTGTCCCTGCCCATCGGCGTGGGGCGACCGGGCGGTGCGGGACTGCCCGTTTTCTGGCGGCAATCGGCGGCGATCGGCGGCGATCAGAGTTGGCCGAGGGTTCACGGGCTGGTCGGAGGCGGGTTGTAGGATGACCGGGCAAGCAGTTGTAGGATGACCGATGACCGGTGTCGAGAAGGGAGGTCCGGCATGAGCGGCGGTTTGCAGGCGGCCGGGCGGCGTTCCCTGGTGGACACCGCCATCGAGCAGTTGCGGGAGCAGCTGGCGGGTGGGGCCTGGCCGGTGGGGTCGCGGATTCCCACCGAGCACGAGCTGGCCGAGCAGCTGGGCGTCGGACGGAACACCGTGCGGGAGGCGATCCGGGTGCTGGTGCACGCCGGGATGCTGGTCTCCCGGCAGGGCGAGGGGACGTTCGTCCGCTCCACCAGCGACCCGGCGTCCGTCCTGCGCGGCGTCCAGCGTTCCGGCATCCGGGACGTCCTGGAGGTCCGTGCCGCGCTGGAGACCGAGGGCGCCCGGCTGGCCGCGCTCCGGCACACCCCCGAGGACATCCGGCGGATGCGCGCCGCGCTGGCCCGTGAGGCCGAGGTGTTCGCGGCGCACCCCGAGCGGGCGAGCCGCGAGGCCACCGTCGAGCACGACCTGGAGTTCCACACCGCCGTCGTCGAGGCCGCGCACAACCCCGCGCTGGCCGAGGTGTACCGCTACTTCGGCGCCTCCGTGCGCGAGGCGATGACCTCCGCCTTCGGCGACCACGAGATGCCCGAGGCCGTCGTCGCCACGCACGAGGCGCTGGTCGACGCGATCGAGAGCGGTGACCCGGACCGGGCCGAGGCCGCGTGTCGCACCCTGCTCGCCGAACCGACCGCGGCCGTCGAGCAGCTGCTCGCGGCCATCGCGGCCCGGAAGTAGGACGGCGCGAGCCTCCCTTCCGCCGTCCGCATCCACGCACCTTCACGAAAGAACAGCACCCCCATGGCCGTCACCCGTGCCCAGCAGCCGGTTGTCACCACTCCCGCCCCGCTCCCCGTCCGGGCCCGGCTGGCCCATCCGCTCCTGCTGCTGACCGGCATCGTGCTGGTCGCGCTGAACATGCGCGCCTGTCTGGCGGCGGTCTCCCCGATGGTCGGCGAGATCCAGCGGACCTTCGGCCTGTCCGCCACCGCGAGCGGGCTGATCACCACCGTCCCGGTGCTGTTCCAGGGTGTCGGCGCCCCGCTCACCCCGCGGCTGACCCGCCGCTTCGGCGCCGAGCGGGTGGTGCTCGGCGCGGTGCTGGTGCTCGGCGCGGGCGTGCTGCTGCGGGTGCTGCCCTCGGTGGCGGCCCTGTACGCGGGCTGCGTGGTGATCGGCGTGGCCATCGCGGTGCTGAACGTGTCGATGCCGGGCCTGGTGAAGCGCGAGTTCCCGGACCGCGCGGCCACCATGACCGGCGTCTACTCGACCACCATGCTGGTCGGCGCCACGCTCGCGGCCGGTACCTCCGTCCCGCTGGAGCACGCGCTGGGCGGCGGCTGGCGGGCCTCGCTCGGTGCCTGGTCGCTGCTGGCGCTGATCGCGGCGGTGGCCTGGCTGCCGCAGGTGCTGCGCTCGCGTCAGGAGCGGCAGGCGGCGACGGCGGCGGCCCCGGCGGGCGCACCGGCCGCCAAGCCGATCGAGGGCATCTGGAAGTCCCCGCTGGCCTGGCAGATCAGCCTCTTCATGGGCATCTCGTCGCTGCTGGTGTACACCCTGGTCGCCTGGATGCCGACCATCCTGGCCGACCACGGCATGGACCGCGGGCAGGCCGGTCTGGTCTTCGCCTACTCCAACCTGGTGCAGGTGGCGGGCGCCTTCCTGGTGCCGCTGATGGCCGGCCGGATGACCAGCCAGCGCGCGCTGGCGGTGACCATGGCCGCCCTGAACGGGCTGGGCATCGCCATGCTGCTGGTCGCGCCGGTCTCGGCCGCGTGGGCGTCGGCGACCATCCTGGGAGTGGCCCAGGGCGGTTCGCTGGGCCTGGGCCTGGCGTTCATCGTGCTGCGCACCCGTACCGCGGCCGGTGCCGCCCAGCTGGGCGGGATGTCGCAGGCGATCGGCTACCTGGTCGCGGCGGCCGGCCCGGTGGGCGCGGGTGCGCTGCGCCAGCTGACCGGCGGCTGGGAGACCCCGCTGGTGCTGATGCTGGCGCTGGTGCTGGTGGTCGGCGCGGCCGGCTGGGGCGCGGGCCGCAACCGCACCCTCTGAGCCACCCGCCACGGGAGCGGAGCAGAAGCAGGGCACAGCGTGGGGCCCCGGACACCTGAGGGTGTCCGGGGCCCCACGCATGTACGGGCCCCACGCATGTACGGGCCCCACGCATGTACGGGCCTCGGCGCCGTACGGGCCTCAGTGCCTGAGGGCTCAGCGCCGTGCCGGGCTCACTCCTCGCCCGCCAGCGTCATCCCGGCCAGCTTCACGGAGGCGAACACCGTCGCCGCGACGGTGACCACCAGCAGCAGCGGCACGGCCGCCCCGAGCGAGACGTCGGAGCTGATCGCGTTCTGCCCGGCGACCGCCTCGCCCACCGAGCGGCCCCACTGCTGGATGCTCAGCGTGCGGGCGCCCTCGACGAAGTTGCCGACCGTCGACTCCCAGATCAGGGCGTACGCGAGCCCGGCCACCACCGCGTGCCGGGTGACGACGCCGAGCAGCAGGAACAGCGCGCTGTACGCGGCGCCGGCGACCAGCACCGCCACGGTGTAGCCGAGCGCCACGCCGTCCTGGGTGCCGACCAGCAGCAGCCCCGCCAGCAGCGTCGGGACGACCGAGAACAGCCAGGTGACGCCGATCGCGACGACCAGCTTGGTGGTGACGATCCGCCACCGGGGCAGCGGCTTGGCGAGCAGGTAGACGATCGAGCCGTCGTCGATCTCGTTGGCGATCACCCCGGTGCCGACGACCAGCCCGAGGATCGGGATCAGGGTGCCGAGGCCGAGCGCGCCGAGGATGTTGCCGGCCGTCTCGTGGGGGTCGGCGCTGGACACGCTCGCGATGGCCGCGACGACCAGCAGCAGGGCGGGGACCACCAGCAGCAGCAGGCCGCGGCGGCGGCCCAGCAGCCCGCGCAGGGTCAGCCTGGCGACGGTGGGGTTCATGGTCGGTCGGCCCCTTCCTGGGCAACAACGGTCCTGGCGGCGACGCTCACGCGCCCGCCTCGCTCGGCAGGGGCGTTCGCCCGTGCGCGCCTTTCGATGATCGGCCCGCCGCGCCCGCTCATGCGGAGACCAGGTAGGAGAAGACGCTCTCCAGCGATTCGTCCGCCGGGGAGACGGTGTACAGCCGGATGCCGGCCTCCCGGGCGACCCTGGGCAGCAGGGTGGTGAAGCCCTGGAAGTTCACCGCTTCGATCCGCAGCGCCCGCTCCCGCTCGTCCACCTCGATGCCGGTGGTGGAGCCGTCGGCGATCAGCGCGGCGGCGAGCCGGCGGTCGTCGCTGGAGCGGACCAGGTAGCGGTGCGGGCGGTCGGTCATCAGCCGGCGGATCCTGCGGAAGTCGCCCGAGGCGGCGTGCCGTCCGGCGACCACCACCTCGATGTGCCGGGCCAGCTGCTCGACCTCCTCCAGGATGTGGGAGGAGAACAGCACCGTCCGGCCGTCCGCGCCGAAGCGGCGCAGCAGGTCCATCAGCTGGAGCCGCTGGCGCGGGTCCATGCCGTTGAAGGGCTCGTCGAGCAGCAGCACGGACGGGTCGTGGACGAGGGCGGAGGCCATCTTGACCCGCTGCTTCATGCCCTTGGAGTAGGTCCCGGTGCGGCGGTCCTTGGCGTAGGCCATCTCCACCAGGTCCAGCGCCCGGCGGGCGGCGGCGCCCGGCTGGGGCAGGCCGTGCAGTTCGGCGTTGGCGAGGACGAACTCCCAGCCGGTCAGGTAGTCGTACATCGACTCCCGCTCGGGCACCAGGCCGATCTGCTGGTACACCTGCTGGTTGCGCCAGATCGGCGCGCCGTCCAGGGTGACGGAGCCGCTGGAGGGGGCCAGGAAGCCGCTCATCATGTGGATGAGGGTGGACTTGCCCGCCCCGTTGGGGCCGAGCAGGCCGGTGATGCCGGGACCGATGGCCATGGTGATGTCGTTGACCGCGACCACGTTCCCGAACCAGCGGGAGACCTTGTCGATGCTGATGGTGGCCATGCCGCCCTCCCCTTAGACACTGCAGTTGAATCAGACACGGCGGTAGCGGCGCAGCAGCAGCCGGTACGAGCCGGCCACCATGGCCACCGCGACGAGCGCGAACACGGCCAGTCCGAGGCCGCCCGGCGCGTGCCGGCGGTCGATGCCCTCGCCGAGCCCGAACAGCTCGTTGACCAGGGACTCCACCAGGTCGGTGGGCGAGATCAGCGACATCCACTGCGCGGTGTCCGAGCCGGTCGTGCCGGGGTTGCTGATCCCGACCGCGGCGGCGCCCAGGGCGGCGCTGACCGCCAGGTAGCCCATGATCGCGGCCACCCCGAAGCCGCGGCGCGGGGTGGCCGCCGCGATCACCAGGGCCACCGAGGTCGGCACCAGCGCGTAGAGGACCGCCGCGACCAGGCCGTACAGGAAGTGCCCGGTGTTGTGCCCGAAGTCCATCCCGCCGAGCAGCGCGCCGATGTAGAGCACCAGCAACGGGGCCGCCATCAGCAGCAGTTGGGCGCAGACCATGGCACCGAACTTGGCTCGGACGTAGTCGGTGCGGGTGATCGGGCGGGAGAAGTAGAGCGGGACGGTCTGGTAGCGCAGGTCCCGGGAGAGCAGCACCGGCGCCTGGGAGGCGAGGAAGACCGAGACCACCAGGCTGAGGACGGAGAGGTAGCCGGCGTACTCGACCGGCAGTTCGTCGCGCTTCATCACGATCGCGAGCGCCACGAAGATCGCCGCGGGCACGGTGACCACGCCCAGCACCAGCATCGGCAGCACCTTGGACTTGCCGGAGCGGCCGAGGCCGTACGCGGCGCGCAGGCTCTGGGTGAAGAGCGCGCGGGTCGCGTAGGAGCGGCCGAGCCGGGGGCCGGTGTAGCCGCGGTAGCCGATGTCGTGGATGACGCCGGTGTCGGCGGACCTGGTCTCAGGAGGCAGCGGCACTGTTCGTCCCTCCCCTGCTCTGCTCGGTGTCCTGGGAGTCGGTGAAGAGTTCGGCGACCCGGTGCCGGCGCTGTTCCAGCCGGACCAGTCCGAGGCCCAGCCCGGCGACGGCGTCGCGGATGGCGTCGTACGTCGACTCGTCGGCCAGCCGGACCAGCAGCTGGTGCGAGCCCTCGGACTGGACGGAGAGGCCGGCCGCGGCGAGCCGCTCGCGGACCGCCGGGCCCGGCTCCAGGCCGTGCCCCTCCGGGGAACGCCCCTCCGGGGAGCGGTCCTCCGGGCCATGGGCCTCCGGGAAGTCGCCGACCTCGACCGCGAGGACGGCCGTCGCCTCGGTGAAGGAGGCGGTGGAGGAGGAGCGCAGCAGCTTGCCGCCGTCGATCACGACCAGGTGGTCGCAGGTCCGCTCCAGTTCGCCGAGCAGGTGGGTGGTGACCAGCACCGAGATGCCGAAGTCGGTGTGCACCCGGCGGATCAGCCCCAGCATCTCGTCCCGGCCGGCCGGGTCGAGGCCGTTGGTCGGCTCGTCCAGCAGCACCAGCTTCGGGTCGTGCACCAGCGCCTGGGCGAGCTTGACCCGCTGCTTCATGCCGGTCGAGTAGCCGCCCATCGGGCGGTAGCGCTCCTCGTACAGGCCGACGTGCCGCAGGGTGTCCGCGGTGCGCTCACGGGCGGCGGTGGCGGGCAGGCCCGCCATCCGGGCCATGTGCACCACGAACTCGGTCGCGGAGACGTCCGGTGGCAGGCAGTCGTGCTCGGGCATGTAGCCGACCTGCGCGCGGATCTCGGAGCCCCGGGTGGCGACGTCCAGGCCGAGGACCTCGCCCCGGCCGGAGGTCGCCGGGGCGAGCCCGAGCAGGATCTTGATCAGAGTGGACTTGCCCGCGCCGTTGGCCCCGACCAGACCGACCACACCCGGCCGCACCTCCACGGTGAGCTGGTCGAGGGCGGTGACGCGGGGAAACCTCTTGGTGAGGCCGTCCGTCGTGATGACAGCTGTGGACACGCGGACCAACGTAACGGTGTTGTGCGGTACGGGTCATGAGCACGAATGACGAGCCCGTCTGCTGCTGCGGTATGACGCCGGGCACCCGCACCCCTAGGGGTTCGGCAAAAAGTGGGCCCACCTGTACCCTTTGTCGAACTCTTGACGTACTTGCCGAAATCTTTGCCGACGGGGGTGCCGGAACAGCGTGCCGGCACGGAGGGGGAGCGAGCGACATGTCTGATCGGGCGACCGCGTTCGACCGGATGATGAACCCTTGGGCCTACGACGCGGACGGGAACCTGACCGCCCAGGCCCGCGCCCAGGAGGCGGCCCGCACCCGGATCAACTCGACCTCGGCGTCGGGCGGCGGGGGCGGGGGCGGCACCGGCTTCAACGCCGACCCCGACGCGCTCACCACCGCGGGGAACAACTCCGACCAGATCCACGGCCGCCTCAACAGCGACGGCCGAGGCGCCGACGAGGCCACCGCCAAGGTCTCCACCGCGCTCGCCAACTGGAGCACCGGCAAGGCCGCGGCGGGCGCCGCCGGCACCTGGGACCAGTGCGTCGCCGCGCTCGGCGGCACCATCGGGCAGACCACCCAGGCGCTGCGCGCCACCGCCACCAACTACCGCCAGAACGAGTCGGCCGTCCAGCACGACCTCGGCGCCTGAGAGGAGAGCTGCGATGGTCGACTTCCACGAGCTCAGCACTGCCGACTTCGGTGTCCTGGACGCCGCCGCCACCGCCTGGACCACCGTGGCCCAGAAGCTCCAGGCGATGGACGGCGACTGGGACACCACGGTGATCGCCAAGGTCAACTCCGCCTGCTGGAGCGGCCCCGCGGCCGACCAGGCCCGCCCCGGCCTGCAGCGCACCAACGAGCAGCTGACCGCCGCCGTCACCGAGGCCAACGCCTTCGCCTCCACCTTCAAGGAGGCGTCCACCGAGTTCAAGGCGGCCAGGACCAAGCTGGAGAAGGCGGTCGCGGACGCCCGCACGGCCGGACTGACCGTCACCGACAACGGCACCGTGAGCTGGCCCCCGGCCGACAACGCCACCCGGCACGACTACGAGGCCATGCGGGACTACCAGAAGGAGTGGGGCGACAAGGCCGAGGCCGCCCGCAAGGCGATCGACGCCGCCGTCGCGGAGGCCGCCGCCGCCGACGAGCGGATCGCCTGGGCGCTGCGCTCCGACAGCATGACGGACGGGCAGAAGTCCTTCAACAGCAAGGCCATCGGCAGCGGCCCCGAGGCGGACGGCAAGCGCGCCGCCCAGCTCGCGGCCAAGGGCGGGGACATCACCGAGCCCGAACTCACCGAGCTGAACTCGCTGTTGGCCTCGCACGGCAACGACCCGAAGTTCTCCACCAAGTTCTACCAGGACCTCGGCCCGGACGGCCTGATCAAGTCCTGGAACGACATGGTCGGCGACCCGGCGCACCCCCGCGACGACAAGTCCCCGCGCTGGAAGGCCTACCAGGACCTCCAGAAGAACCTCGGGCTCACCCTCGCCACCGCCACCCGCACCACCAACGAGCCGCACCTGTCGGACGAGTGGTCCGCCGCGCTGCGCAAGGCCGGCTCCCAGCCGGTCTGGGACAAGCCGTACCGGGCCTCCGGCCTGGACTACGTGCCGTACGGCTACCAGGTGCTCTCCGGCATCCTGATGAACGGGAACTACGACGCCCACTTCATCAACCCGATCGCCGAGCACGTCACCCAGCTCGACACCCAGGACAAGTACTGGCCGGCCCCGCCGCCCGGCTCCAAGATCCAGGGCTTCAACCTGACCGGCGGCGACGAGGCGGGCTCCGGCTTCCGGCCCACCACGGCCGTGCTGGAGGCGCTCGCGCACAGCCCGGAGGCCTCCACCAAGTTCTTCACCGAGAAGCCCACCGCGTACAACGAGGACGGCACGGTCAACCAGGGCGGCAAGCCCAAGCCGGCCGACTACTTCGACTACTACGTGCACGACAAGGACTGGATCCCGGACACCACCTCGCGGGACTCCAAGGTCTGGGACGCGAGCAAGCAGGCCGGGCCGGCCGCGCTCGGCCGCGCCCTGGAGGCGGCCACCACCGGCCACCCGTACGACGAGCCGAGCCCCGTCCCGCCGACCAGGCACACCACCGAGCAGGCCGACCTGATGCAGAAGGTCGTGAACACCTTCGGCAGGGACGGCAACGGCGGGGTGCTGGAGGACATCAAGGGAGACGGCAAGCTCGCCGCGATGCGCGGCAGCCTCGGGCACATGACCGCCGAGTACATCGGGGACGTGCAGAACGCGCTCTCCACCACCCACGCCCTCCCGGTCAACGGTTCCCCGGCCGTCCTCAACCAGTCCAGCGTGACCGGTCTGCTGGACGCGCTCGGACGGGATCCGGAGTCCTACGGCGCGGTGGTCAACGCCAACCAGGCGTACACCACCGCCCTCATACGAGGCCACATGGACAGCGGGCAGACCGACTTCGCCCGGCTCAACGTCGACATCGACAACGTCGCCCACGCCGGCGGGATCACCAGCGGCATCCTCAACGAGGCCCGGGTCGACGAGGTGCACTACCAGCATGCCAAGTCCGACCAGGAGTTCAACGAAGCGCTGGAGAAGAACGTCGGCTACGGCAAGGACGCCTTCAACGCCGTCATCGGCCTGGTGACCGAGAAGGTGCCGGTCGGCGGCGAGATCGCGGGCCAGATCGTCGACTCCATCGCCGAGAGCGTGATCGAGGCCAACAAGCAGGACACCACGGCAGCCGGCAACCAGACGGCACGCGACAACAACGCCGACGGCCGGAACCAGGCGGTGGGCGGCGTCAAACAGGCCATCACGGACGCCGGCGGCAGCTCCGGGATGAGCCAGGAGGACATCAAGCGCCTCGCCGAAAGCGCCGGGATCAGCGTGACGAACGGGTACACCACCGGGGTCACCAACAACCACGTCGGTCACGAGAAGGGCAGCGCATGACGGGGCGCGGAGGACGCTGGGCCCTGCCCGCCGCGGTGGTCGTCGCCGTCGCGGCCGCCGGGACGGTCGGCTACCTGGACTGGCGCGGCCACCGGCCGGTCGAGACGGCCGGTCGGGAGTCGAGCCTGTGCACGCTGCCCACCGGTGACGACACCCCGCTCGGGCGGTTGCTGCCGAGCGGCGGACAGGACGTCGAGGAGAGGTCGCGGGGTCTCACCGCCGACCCGGTGTCCTGCACGGTCCGCGTGGACGGGCGCACCGCGGTCACCGTCTCCGCCGTCTTCCACGACGGCGGGCCCGCCCTCTCCCCCGAAGCCGCGAAGCACCCGGACGCCCGCAGCTTCGACGCGGGCAGCGTGGCCGCCTCCTGGCCCGGCGGCGCGACCGTTTCCGACTACTGCGAGGGCGGGCCGGTCGGCCACGTCCAACTGGTCGTCACCGCCGGTGAGGCGGCCAGGGCCGACTCGGCCGACCGACAGCGGGCGGACCTGGAAGGGATCGCCCGGGACAGGCTGAAGAAGAGCAGGAAGGACGTCTGCCGGTGAAGCGCTTCCGACTGGTGATCGCGGGTTCGACGGCCCTGCTGCTGGGCGGTGGCCTGCTCGGCTGGCACGTGTACCTCGACCGCACCGAGTACCGGCCACCAGCTGTCGACCTGTCGCACGGGGAGTGCCGGGGCACCCTCGACGCCCCGGGGTTCGCGGCGCTGATGGGGCACACGCCCCGGGTCTTCGTGGAGACCGGGTTCCGCGTTCCGGCACGGGACGGCGTTCCCGGTCTGGACTGCCGGGTCGAGGGCCAAGGCGGACGGGTGCTCCAGGTCATGGCGGCCAGCGCCGCCTACCCCGGCAACGGCCTCGACGGTGAAGTCTCCTTCGGCTGCACTTTGAACGGCAAGAACGAGCCCTACCGGGCCGCTCTCAGGTTCAGCCCCGACTTCCCCTCCGCCGACCGCCCCGACCGGACACGCGTGACCGAGCTCCTGACCGGCTTCGCCAAGCGCGCCGCCCAGGAACTGGGCTGCGCGAACGGCGCCGAATCGGTCACCGAAGGGTGAGCCGGCCGGCGCCGCTCCCGGCGGCCGCCGGCCGTGGGCCCACCTGCCGTGGGCCCGTCGACTGCCGGCCCGTCAGCTGTGGGCCCGCTCCCACAGCTCGGTGACCTTGCCGGAGGCGTCGATCGCCACCTTGTAGTCGCCGGCCGAGCAGGGGTAGGAGCCCTTCTCGTTGTGCGGCGAGGCGAGGCACTCGGTGACGTGCTTCACCAGGTCGGCCAGGTTGACGTCCTTCGGCGGGGCCAGCACCGAGCTCAGGTGGCCCTTGGCGGTGGGTGCGAACGGGGCGCTCTTGTCGGCGCCGACCGGCTCGAAGACCACGTCGTTGACGCCACAGGCGTCCTTGGTGTCCTTGTAGACCAGGGTCGTCGCGCTGGTGCCCTTCGCCGGGTAGACCCACTTCTGCCCGGCGGGCAGCGGCCCGTGGGTGCAAAAGCCCTCCGGCTCTCCGTCGGCGGACGGCGTGCCCGTCGCGGCGGGCTTGCCGGTCCCCGCGGGCTTACCGCTCGGCGCCTGACTCGTGGCGCCGGCCGGGGCGGCGGTGGGCGCGGCGGAGGCGGCGCCGGTCGACCCGTTTCCCGCGCCCTGGTCCGACGAGTCGTCCGGGCCGCAGGCGGCCAGGCCGAACGCGGCGGCGGCGACCAGGACGGTGGCGAGCAGTCTGCTGGAGCTGGAAGAAGGCATGACGAAGGAACCCCCGTGGTGACGCATGATCAGTTGTACGGTGCGGCGGACAGACTAGCGCCCCGGGCCGACGCCCGGGGCGCCGACGGGGGCGCCGGCGGGGGCGCCGGCGGGGCTCAGCCCAGCCTGGCCAGCCCCTCGGTGGCGATCTCCTCGAAGACGGCGAGGTCGTTCTCGAAGATCGAGTCGGGGATCGGCCAGTGGATCACCAGCTCGGTGATGCCCAGCTCCCGGTAGGTGCCCGCCCAGTCGACGAAGGCCTCCACCGACTGCAGCGGCTTCTCCGCGGTCGAGCCCTGGAGCAGCACCTTCTCCAGCGTCGCGACGTCCCGGCCCCGGGCCTCGCAGGCGGCCGTCAGCTTCCCGATCTGCTGCGCGATCACCGCGGGCGCCTGCTCCACGGGCACGTCCGCCGGGCCCTTCGGGTCGCCGTACGTCACCCAGCCCTGCCCGTGCTCGGCGGCCAGCTTCAGCCCGCGCGGGCCGGTCGCCGCCACGTAGAACGGCAGCCGCGGGGTCTGCACGCAGCCGGGGATGTTCCGCGCCTCGACCGCCGAGTAGTACGCCCCCTCGCGGGTCGTGGCGTCGTTGCGCAGCAGCTCGTCCAGCAGCGGCACGAACTCCCCGAGGCGGTCCGCCCGCTCCCTCGGCGACCACGCCTCCTGCCCCAGCGCCGTCGCGTCGAAGCCCGTCCCGCCGGCCCCGATCCCCAGCGTGAACCGCCCGCCGGAGACGTCGTCCAGCGTGATCAGCTCCTTCGCCAGCGTCACCGGGTGCCGGAAGTTCGGCGAGGACACCAGCGTGCCCAGCCGCAGCCGCTCGGTGGCGCAGGCCGCCGCCGTCAGCGTCGGCAGCGAGCCGAACCACGGCTCGTCCTGGAACGACCGCCAGCTCAGGTGGTCGTAGGTGTAGGCGGTGTGGAAGCCGAGTTCCTCGGCCCGCCGCCAGATCTTCTGCCCCTCGGCCCATCGGTGGATGGGCAGGATAACGGTACTCAAGCGCATGTAGTGACGATACGCGCGCGGATCGGCGGGGTTGCGGACCGCCCGCCAGACGTCACGAGCAGGTCGGCTACCGTGACGCCTCATGGGCACGTTGAGCAGGCGAGAGCTCGCCGCGCTGGTCGATGAGGCGACGGTCGACACCTACGACGAGCACGAGGAGGTGTCGGGTCTGTTCGCCGCCGTCGAGGAGAACCTGGCGGTGCCGTTCAGCACTGTGGTGCTGGGCGTCGAGGTGACCGTGCGCGGCGTCGACCTGTCGCGGGACGGAAGGATCGTCGCCCTGTGCGCCCGCGGCGGATTCCGGCAGACGGTCGGGCTACTGGACCTTCCGTTGCCGGACCCGGCGCCGGACGGAGCGGAGTGGGTCGAGGCATATCGCTACTACTGGGCGCAGTGAGCGCTGGAACGATCAGAACCAGGAGGGCTTCCATGGCTGTCGTCGTACGGAGTGAGGACGAGGCGTCGTTGCGAGGCCTGATCGAGCGGTGTGCCGAACTGAAGGGCGAACTGGTCGAGTTCGCTCAGAGTGCGCGGTTCGACCGGTGGTTGACTCCCCTCCTGCTGGAAGCAGCGGGCCCTGAGCGGCAGTTGGAGGAGGGCGAGGCGATTCGGATCATCGACCACTTCATCCTGCGGTACCGCCTGCCGGACGGTGCGACCGTGGTGGACCGGTTCGTCGCCGGGCGGCGGGACCTGACCGAAGCCGACCGGGCGATGCTGCTCGGCTGGCGTGACCCGGTCGAGGGCATCTTCGAGATCCGTCGCAAGGACGGGGACGCCGTCGTCCTGCTGAACCTGGTCGACGACCTGGAGTACCGCACGTACTCGAACGTCGGGCGGGCGGCCTTTCGAGGAGTGGCCAAGGGAAGTTTCCTCCTCACCTGCCTGGTGCCCGTCCACTCGGCCGACGGGGCATGGCTGATCTCCGGGGCGATGTCGTCCTACCCGAAGGCCAGTGCTACCGAGATCGCCCAGGCCGCACTTCAACTGGCCACCACTCAGCCCGAGCTGGTCTTCCGCAACCCCGAGAAGATCGAGCAGGGATGGCGCTCGATGCGCGAGGACCGGGCCGGGTTCATCGAGTTCTGCGGCAGCGACGAACTGATCCTTCTCCCTGCCGAAGCCGAGGAACGGCTCAACGCCTACTACCGGCACCGGCAGGAAGCTTCCGTCGCCGAGCATCCCGACCGAGCCCGGGACAGGCGGCTCCCCGGTCTGGCCTTCCCGGCCTTCGAATTGCCGCGAGGACTCGCGGAATCGGACACAGTCGGCGTGATCTACGACGAAGTCGACGGGCTCAACTTCTACCCGGACTACGGGATGCTGCGGGACCTCTTCGCCGACCCGGCCCTCGCCGGCCGCAGGCACCACCAGGACCTGCTGCGGGTGTACCTGCGCGAGGAGTCGATCGCGCCACTGCCGGTCCGCCGCTTGGCCGCTGCTCACCCGGAGACGGTCGACGCGGTGTTCCGGAAACTGCTGCGGAAGCCCGAATTCACCTGGAGCGAGCACGGAGAAGCCCTGCTGCGTCGGCGCAAGCCCCGGTACTACGCGCAGGAGCCCCGCCCCGGCGTTTCCGTGATCGGCGAGCGCCTCGGCGAACTCGCCGCCGGCGCCGGACGACAGAAGTTCACCAGGGCGCGGCGTGTGCCGGGTCGAGTCGGCCACCCGTAACCGCGTCGGCTCTCGGTAGTCAGTAGCGACCCATGTGCGGCATGGCCTTCTCCGCCGGCTCGATGATTGCCTGTGCTTTCGGCAGATCTCCCCTGACCTCCTCGGGGGTGACCGGCGGAGCTTCGGCAGATCGGTATTCGCTCTCTCCCCCCGCAGCCGCTCGGTGGCGCACGCCGCCGTCAGCGTCGGCAGGGAGCGACCGTACGCGTGTGATCCGGCGGATGAGGTTGTGAGCAACCCGCGATGACGACACCCGCGCTACCGCTGGCGCGGCGCCATGAGGGCACTGGGCAGGGCCGAGCTCAAGGCCCTGATGGTCCACGGCACCGTCACCGCGGCTGCGATCCGACTGTGGTCGAGCTCCTGACCGCGTCTCAGCGCGTGGGCTCGGCCAGGAGCAACGCGTTGAGGGTGGCGTAGTCGAAGCCGCCCTCCAGCGTGGTCGTCGTGCCCTTCTCCAACAGTTCGCGGGCGGCCCGGCGGGCCAGCCCGTACGCCGCCTCGGCGATGGAGGATCCCGCGCTGATGCGGGCGGCTCCCGCCTCGGCGAGCTCGGACACCGGGAGTGCACCGGGGCCGGCCAGGACGTTCACCGGCAGGGATTGGGAGCCCACCAGCGTCCTGACCGTCTCGGCGTCCGGTGTGCCGAGGACGAAGATGCCGTCCGCGCCGGCTGTCGCGTAGGCGCGGGCGCGGGTGAGGGTTTCGTCCAGCCAGGTCGTGCGGTCACCGGGCGGCAGGCGGTGCGTGTCGATGCGGGCGTTGATGAACAGCGGGACGCCGGTCTCGTCCGCGGCCCTGCGGGCGGCTGCGATCCGTTCGGTCTGCTCGGCGACGGGACGCAGGGTGTCCTCCAGATTGATCCCCACGGCTCCGGCCGCGAGGACGCCTCGAACGGTCTCGGCCACGCCGTCCGGGTCGGTCGCGTAGCCGCGTTCGATGTCGGCGGTGACCGGTACGTCAACGGCGGCCGTGATCCGGGCGAGCGCGCCGAGCGCCTGGTCGCGGGTCAGGTGATCGCCGTCGCCGTGGCCGAGTGACCAGGCGACCCCGGCGCTGGTGGTCGCGATCGCCCGGGCGCCCGCCTCCGCCACCACACGGGCGGAAGCGCCGTCCCATGCGTTGGGCAGGATCAGCGGCGTGCCTGGTACGTGCAGGGAACGGAACGTCTGTGCCAGATCGAGAAGTGTTGCCATGGGCAGCATTGCACCACGCGAGCCAGATGAGCGATCAGGGTGTCGACGCCGTGGTCCGCCGGACAGGGCCTACTGCTGTGACCGGCAACGTTCGCCGGATCGGCGGTGATGGCGCCTGAACCGGTTGGACGGGGAACGTCCGATTGGGCGCGAGGAGGCCTGCGCCGGCAGCTCGGCCACCTGCGTGCGGCTTCTGCGCGGCGGACCCCCGGGGGCGTGGCGGGGAGCGGGGGGAGCGGCCGCGTCTTCGGCGGCTCCTCCCGGTCGACGAGCTCGGTCAGGCGGTCTCGATGGGAAGGCCGGCCTCGACCCAGTCCGTCGGCGCCTTCATGGAATGAGTCCGCAGCTCAGCCTGCGATGGGTGAACGAGGCTTGACCGAGGACACCAGCGTGCCCAGCCGCAGCCGCTCGGTGGCGCAGGCCGCCGCCGTCAGCGTCGGCAGCGAGCCGAACCACGGCTCGTCCTGGAACGACCGCCAGCTCAGGTGGTCGTAGGTGTAGGCGGTGTGGAAGCCGAGTTCCTCGGCCCGCCGCCAGATCTTCTGCCGCTCGGCCCATCGGTGGATGGGGAGGATCACGGTGCTCAGTCGCAGGCCCCCGACCCTACGTGGGCGGGGGCGTGCCGCGCGGCGGTGCTAAGGGTGCGGGCTGGTGCGTTGGGCGGGGAGGGAGGGGGCGCTGGTGCGGCGGGCGAGTTCGGCGAGGGTGTGGAAGAGGACGTCGCCGAGCAGGACCGGATCGCGCGAGGCGTCCGGGGCCTGCGGGTCGCGGGTGTCGGGGCGGGCGCTGGAGGGCGGCTGGTCGCGGAGCTGGCGTGTGGGCATGGCTCTTCCTGCCGACGGGGTGGCCGTGAGCGGTCATGCCCGGCGCGACCACCGGGGCACCCCCCGGCCGGACGATCGGCCGGAAACGGCGTACGAAGGGCTTGATCACGGCGGGGACGGCCGGTGGCCGCGCGGTCCGGGCCGGTGACCCGGCAGCGCCGATGGGCGAAGATGGACCGGTGACCGAACCCCGTACCGCGCCCCGTCTCGTCGCCACCGACCTGGACGGCACCCTGCTCTGCTCCGGTGGCACCGTCACCGACCGCACCGCCGCGGCGCTGGCGGCGGCCGAGGCGGCCGGGGTGCAGGTGGTGTTCGTGACCGGGCGGCCGCCGCGCTGGATGCAGCAGGTGAGCCCGCACATCGGCGGCCACGGGGTGGCGATCTGCTCGAACGGCGGCGCGGTGGTGGACGTGCGGCGCGGCGAGCTGCTGGAGGTCTTCCCGCTGCCGGTGGAGACCACCCTGGCCGTGGTCGAGGCGCTGCGGGCCAAGCTGCCCGGCACCGCGTTCGCCTTCGAGCACCCGGGCGGCTGGGCCCGCGAGCCCGGGTACGCGGTGCCGATGTGGGGCGACGAGCTGGAGCACGCGGTCGGCACCGCGGAGGAGCTGCTGGGGACGGGCGGACCGGTGCGGGACCTGTTCAAGCTGCTGGCCAAGCACCCGGACCTCGACCCGGACAAGTTCCTCGCCGAGGCGAGGGAGGCGGCCGGGGACCTGGCCGAGATCACCCGCTCGGCGGCGATCCCGCTGCTGGAGATCAGCGCGCCCGGCGTCACCAAGGCCAGCACGCTGGCCCGCTGGTGCGCCGGGCGCGGGATCGACCGGAGCGAGGTGGTGGCCTTCGGCGACATGCCGAACGACCTGGAGATGCTGGCCTGGGCCGGCACCGCGTACGCCGTCGCCAACGCGCACCCGCAGGTGCTGGCGGCGGTGCCGCTGCACACCGTGAGCAACGAGCAGGACGGCGTCGCGGCGGTGCTGGAGGAGCTGCTCGGGCTCGTCTGAACCGGCGGCCCCTCCAGCGATGCGGCCGCCCGGCCGGTGTCGGCCCGGCGGGCGACGGGCGACGGGCGACGGGCGACGGGCGACGGGCTAGCCGAAGCGGCCGTTGACGTAGTCCGAGGTCCGCTGGTCGCGCGGGCTGCCGAAGACCTGCTCGGTCGGCCCGGCCTCCACGATCCGTCCCGGGGTGTCGTGGGTGGCCAGGAAGAACGCGCAGGTCTGCGAGACGCGCTGGGCCTGCTGCATGTTGTGGGTGACGATCACGATGGTGAGCCGCCCGCGCAGCTCGTCGATCGTCTCCTCGACCCGCCGGGTGGAGGTCGGGTCGAGCGCGGAGCACGGCTCGTCCATCAGCAGGATGTCCGGCGAGACGGCCAACGACCGTGCGATGCACAGGCGTTGCTGCTGGCCGCCGGAGAGCGCCCCGCCCGGGGTGTGCAGCCGGGTGGACACCTCGTCCCAGAGCCCGGCCCGGCGCAGGCTGGTCTCCACCAGGTGCCGGCGCTCCTCCTTGGACACCTTGATCCCGGCGAGCTTGAGCCCGCTGGAGACGTTGTCCTGGATGGACATCGCCGGGAACGGGTTGGGCCGCTGGAACACCATGCCGATCCGGCGCCGCACCTCGGCGGGCCGGCGGCCGGGCCGGTAGACGTCGTCGCCCTCCAGCAGCACCTCGCCGGAGAGGGCGGCGCCGCGCACCATCTCGTGCATCCGGTTGAGGATCCGCAGGTAGGTGGACTTTCCGCAGCCGGACGGGCCGATCAGCGCGGTGACCTCGCCGGCCGGCATCGCCAGCGAGACCCGCTCCAGGACCTTGCGACTGCCGAACCAGGCGGAGACGTCCCGGGTCTCCAGTCCGGCGAGCGGCTGGCCGTCGGGCTGCCCGCCCGCGTACTGCGCGCCCGTGTACGGCCCGTCGGCGTACTGCCCGTCGGCGTACGGGGCGGCGGCGACCGGGGGGATGGTGAGGGTGTCGGCGGCCGGGTCGGCCGGTGCGGGGTCCACCGGCGGGGTGTCGGTCAGTGGTGCGTCGGTCATCGGAACGGTCCTCCGGGCGCGCGTCAGTAGAGGTTGGGCAGCAGGGCGGCGGCGTTCTCGTAGACCGCCCAGAGCAGCGCGCCGACCACCGGCGCGAGGCTCAGGTAGGCGGCCGAGCGCCGCCAGTACCGGGCCAGCAGCAGGGCGGCGGCCACCGCGCCGAGCAGACCGAGCGACCACAGCTGGAGCGTGGCCAGCGCGCCCTTGTCCGCGGCCAGCGCCTTGTCGTACGGGACGGTCGCGGGCCGGCCGCCGGGGTTCTGCTCCGGGTCGCCGTCCAGCCGGGCGCCGATCAGCACGGTGGAGCCGGGGATCCAGTCGGAGTCACCGGTGACCAGGACCATCCGGTTGCGGGCCTGGTCGACGATCGGGTGGTCGCCGTCGCCGTACGCGTTGACGGTGTAGGTGAACTTGCCCTGGCCGGTGGTGGCTTCGATCTTGTCGCCGACCCGCAGCCTGGACAGTTCGGCGAACGGCGCGCCGAAGGTGGCACCGCGGCCGAAGACCACGGCGACCCCGCGCTGGCCGGGCAGCGCGGTGTCCCGGCGGTGGCCGGGGCCGCGCATCAGGTCCCGGCCGGTGGTGCCCTCGACCACCACGGCCCGGTGCAGGCCGATCGCCGGGATGTCCAGCAGCGCCACCGGGTCCCCGTCGGCGGCCGCACCGGTCGGGGCGACCGCCCGGGCCAGCTGGTCGCGGAAGGTCTTGTACGCGGTGGACTGGTAGTGCTTCTGCTGGACGTGCGAGAGCGTGAACAGGTACCCGACGAAGCCGAGCACCAGCGCGGCGGCCAGGCTGACCGCCCAGGCGCCCTGGAGGAACCGCCGCCGCCCGGGGGAGACGGCGGGCCGGGCCGGGGCGGCGGGCTCGGCGGGGGCTGCCGGCCGGCCCGGGGCGCCGTGCGCGACCGGCTTCTCCAGCACCGGGGCGGTCACGAGGTACCGCCCGAGCCGTTGCGGCGGCGCAGCAGACGGCGGCCGAGCAGCGGCGGGACGAGCACCACGGCGAGCAGTTCCAGAGCGGTGAGCGAGGACAGCATCCAGTCCTCGGGCTTGCCGCTGACCTCGACCACGTTGGCCGCCACCTCGGTGGCGGCGCCGCCGCGGCCGCGGGCGACCACCTGGCCGGTCTGCGGGTCGACCACGTCCTCGGTGCCGTCGCCGGCGCCGGGCGCGTTCGGGTCACCGCCGGCCGCACCGCCGGCGGCGTTCGGGTCGCCGGCACCGCCGGCCGTACCCGCACCGGCGCCACCCGCGCCACCGGTTCCGCCGGTTCCGCCCCCGGAACCTCCGGAGCCGCCGGAACCGCCCGCCGCACCGCCGGAACCGCCCGCCGCACCGCCGGAGCCGCCGGCCGCGCCGCCGGTGCCGCCCGTCCCCGAACCGGTCTTGACCGGCTGGCCGTTCTGCACCGTGCAGTCCAGCGGGGTGCCCGCCTTGTCGCAGGGGCTCGGCATCGGGGCGTTCTTGAGGACGGTCAGCTCCCCGACCGAGTTGAAGGTCGGGTTGGCGCAGTTGGAGAGGGTGTTCGGGTCGACCGGGCTGGCGTTGCCGGGGATGTTCCTGGTCTGCAGCAGACCGCCCTTGACCAGGCCGCGCGGGATCGGCGAGTAGCCGAGGTCGTCCGCCTTGCCCTGGCCCTCGCACAGCACGTAGGAGAGGAAGCGGCTGAGCGCGGAGCCCTTGTCGTTGTTGAAGCGCGGCGGCGGCGGGTTGGCCGCCCCGGCCCGCGGCACGATCAGGTAGCTGTAGCTGGAGATCGGGTAGGCGCGCGGGTCGTTCATGGTGTAGACGCCGTCGAGGTTCTGCTGGAGGTAGTTCGGGTCGTTCGGCGCGGTGCTGTCGTCCACGCCGCGGATCTTGGCGGCGGTGAGCGCGACGGCGACGTTCGAGGCGGTCGGCAGCGCGTAGTAGCCGGCCTGGTTGAGCACCTTCACGACCGGCCAGTTGCTGCGCTTGGCGAAGGCGTACTCGTCGTAGCCGATGGTGCCGACGTTGGTCGGGGACTTGATGTAGCCGGCCACCACGTCGGAGCCGTTCTGCGCGGTCATCCGGCCGGACGGCGGGAAGAACTCAGTGTAGTCGCCGCAGCTCACGCCGTTGACGGACTTGCAGTAGGCGTCCCACTGGTCCTTGTGGGTGTGCTCCATCCAGCGGGTGAACTGCGCGGTGGCGCCGGAGCCGTCGGAGCGGACCACCGGGGTGATCGGCAGGCTGGGCAGCGCCTTGCCGTAGTCGTTGGTGATCTTCGGGTCGTTCCAGTTGGTGATCTTGTTGGTGAAGATGTCCACGATGGTCTGCGGGGATAGCCGCAGGTCACGGACCTGCTTGCCGCCGACCACCAGGTTGTACATGAAGGTGGTGCCACCCGCCGTGATCGGGACGTAGGAGAAGCCCCAGACCGGGTTCTCCGCGCTACCGGTGCCGGACTCCTTGCCGCCCTGCCCCACACCGGTGTCCTGCCCGGAGCGGAACGGCACGTCCGAGGCGGTGAAGTCGTCCTGTCCGACCGACCACTGGGTTCGGCCGGCCGCCGAACCGACCGGGTTGAAGTTGATCTGGATGCCCTGCGGGGACACGTCCTGCCGCCACTGGTCGATGGCAGGACCGGCCCAGCTGGAGCCGTCCGCGCTCAGCGAGACGGAGGCCGCGAACGCCGGGGTCTGCCCCAGCAGGGGGGAGGCCGCCGCGAGCATCAGGGACATCGTCCCCGCCAACAGCCGGGCCACGGAGCGACTGAGGCCCCTGGACATGTGAACTCCTCTGGTACGGAGGGTGGTTGGTCTGGACATCAGTGCTTCGCCTGCGAGTGGATGGCGTACGGGCGGGCGATGCCGCCGAGCGCGGCCGCCTCCTGGCGGCGGGCCTCCCGGCTGATCATGCGCTTCTGGGCCCGGGTCAGCTGTCCGGGACGGCGGCCGCCGAGCACCCGTGCGGTGACGAAGAGGACCAGCACCACGGCCATCAGGGTCAGCCCGGCCGCGAAGCCGCGCGCGATCATCCCCTCGTAGGGCTGCTTGACGTAGTTCCAGATGTACAGCGGCAGCGAGACCTGGTGCTCGCTGAACGGGTTGCCGTTGAACTGCGAGGTGAAGCCGGAGGTCAGCAGCACCGGCGAGGTCTCGCCGACGCCGCGCGCCATGCCGAGCACCACCGCCGTCACCAGACCGGGCCGGGCGGTCGGCAGGACCACGTTCCACACGGTGCGCCACTGGCTGCCGCCGAGCGCGTAGGAGGCCTCGCGCAGGGTGCCCGGCACCAGCCGGATCACCACCTCGGCGGCCCGGGTGACGATCGGCATCATCATCACGGTGAGCGCGAGCGAGGCCGCGAAGCCGCTCTTCTCGAAGCCGAAGGTGAGGATCACGACACCGAGGATGAACAGGCCGGCCACGATGGACGGCAGCGCCGTCATCGCCTCGACCAGGGTGCGCACCGGGCGGGCCATCCGGCCGCCGACCTCGGACATGAAGACGGCCGCCGCGATGCCCAGCGGGACGGCGAACAGCGTTGCCAGGCCCAGCTGTTCGAGCGAGCCGACGACGGCGTTCAGCGCGCCGCCCGAGCCCAGCTCGTCGAGCGGGCCGGTGTGGTCCATCGACTGGGTGAAGAAGTTGAGGTGCTGGGCCGCCTCCCAGCCGCGGCTCGCGACGTAGCCGATCTGGTCGGCGATCAGCGCGACCACCAGCAGGCCGGAGCTCCAGGCGGCGACGGAGACCAGCCGGTCCCGCACCATCATCGGGTGCCACTGGAGCCGGCCGAGCAGGTGGTAGCCGGCCAGGAAGAGCAGGTACCAGCAGATCAGGAAGCCGAAGGCGCCGCTGAACGGCAGCACCCGCTCGTACAGCAGCCAGTTCAGCGCGAGCGAGCCGACCGCCGCGCCCACCACGGTGAGGACGTCGTCGCGGGTGACGCCGCCGATCCGGAGCTTCTTCTCCGGCCGCGGGGCCACGGCGGGCCCGGTGGGCCCGGTGCCCGCCGGTTCGCCGACGGGCCCGGACGCCGCGACCGGCGGCAGGTCGAGCGTGGTCATCGGATGGTCCCTTCACGGTTCGGACGGCTGCGTGCCCCGCGGGCGGGCTGAGGGGGGTTCGTCATGCTCAGTCCGCCGTCGCGGCGCCGGAGCGCGAGCGGTTGATGACGAACCCGGCCAGCACGTTGACCAGCAGGGTGAGGGCGAACAGCACCAGACCGGCGGCCATCAGCGCGGAGAGCGACAGCGCGTCCGACTCGCCGAAGCGCAGCGCGATCAGCGCGGAGATCGAGTTGGCGCCGTTCTCCAGGATGTGGGTGATGGCCTTGAAGTTCGGCGAGATGATCAGCGCGACGGCGATGGTCTCGCCCATCGCCCGGCCGAAGCCCAGCATCACCGCGCCGATGACGCCGCCCCTGCCGAACGGCAGGACGACCGTGCGGACCATCCCCCAGCGGGTCGAGCCGAGCGCGTACGCGCCCTCCCGCTCGCCCTGCGGGGCCTGGGAGAACACCTCCCGGCTGAGCGAGGCGACGATCGGGATGATCATCAGGGAGACCACCACGCCGGCGATGAAGGTCGACGAGGTGTAGGAGGTGCCGATGTCGCCGGTGCGCACCTTGAGGAAGGGGACGTACTCCCCCAGGTGGTTGGCCAGCCAGCGGACGAAGCCGATGATCCTCGGCTGGAGGAAGAACAGGCCCCAGAGGCCGTAGACGATGCTGGGGATGGCCGCCATCAGGTCGACGAGGGAGATCAGCGCGGAACGCAGCCGCACCGGCGCGTACTCGGAGATGAAGACCGCGGTGCCGAGTGCCACCGGGACGGCGATCACCAGCGCGATCACGGCGATCAGCAGGCCGTTCGGCAGGACGGCCCCGATGCCGAAGTTGTGGGCGGCGGTCTGCCACTTCTGCTCGGTCAGGAAGGACCAGCCGACGGACCGCAGCGCGTCGGTGCCGCGCAGGATCAGGAAGAAGGCGATCAGTCCCATGATCGCGAAGACCGAGAGGCCGGCCAGCCGCAGCAGGCCGCGGAACACCCGGTCGCCCGGGGTCGCGGGGGCGGTGATGGTGCGCGGCACGTCCTGGTCGGGTCCGTGGTCGGGTTGACGCGGCGCCCCGGCGTACGGTGCCGCGGGCTCGGCGGCGGATGTCATGTGTGCTCTCCGTGCTCGGGAACGGGCGTGCTCGGTGAGGGTCCGGGGCGCTGCCTCGGCGGGAGGGAACGGCGGGAAGGACACGGCGGAAGGACCGCGGGAGGTACGGCGGGAGGGGAGCGCTCGGCGGGGCCGGAACGGCGGCCCCGCCGAGCGCGGTTCCTACCTGCGGCGCAGTCGCGACCACTGGGTGCGGGCGCCGGCCAGCACCTTCGCCCCGGCCGGGGTGCCGCCGAGGAACAGCGCGGCCGGTCCGCCGACCAGCAGCACCAGGCCGGCGATCAGCGCGACGGGCAGCAGCAGCCGGGCGGTGCCGGGCCGGTCGGGCACCGGGGTGCCGACCGGGGCCGCGGCGATCGCGTTGCCGGAGGGCGCGGCGGTCGCGCCGGGCTTGGCACCGCCGGCCGCCGGGGTGCCGGGCGCCGCGGCGCCGCCGGCCGTCCCCGTCCCGCTCCCGGTCCCGGTGGAACCGGTGCCGGAGAGGCCGCCGCCGGACGCGCCGCCGGAGGAGCCGAAGCCGGTGCCGCCGGAGTTGCCGTCCGCGGTGGTGCCTCCGGTGCCGGAGGTGCTCACCGGGGTGGTGCCGTCGTCCGTGCCGCCGGAGCCGGAGGAACCGTTTCCGCTCTCCGGGGTGCCCGGCTCGCCGCCGGCCGGAGGAGCGGTCTGGTTGCCGGGCAGCTTGCCGTCCTGGGCGGCGACGTGCTGCACGGCCTCCTGGGCCTGCTGCCGCTGGGCGCCGGTCAGCGCGAGGTAGCCCTGGGCGAGCTGCCCCGGCGCGAGGCCGTAGGTCTGGCCGTCGGTGGTCACGGTCTTGAGGAACTGCGAGATCGAGGCGGCCTTCTCGGCGGACAGCCCGCCGGTCGGCACCATCGCGTACTGCACCGTGGTCAGCGGGTACGCCCGCTGGTCGCGCGAGAACGCGGTGTCCGGCGCACCGTAGGGCAGCTGCTGGACCCCGGTGGCGGCGTCGGTCGGCATGTCGGCGACGGCGGCCTGGAAGCCGGCCGTACCGGGCGACACGTAGGAGCCGGCCGGGTTGAGCAGCGCGGCCTCGGGCAGCGAGAACGCCTTGGCCTGGGCGGTGTCCATGACGGCGAGCAGGGAACGCACGCCGGGAACCTGCGCGGCACAGGGCTTGTGGCTGCCGTTGGACTCGACGTTCGGCTGCTGGCAGTTCGGCTGGTACTGCATCAGGTTGCGCGCCACCCGCCCGAGACCGTCGAGGGAGGGGTTCCACTCGTACTGCTTCCAGTGCTGGAAGTCCACGCCCGAACTGCCCTGCGCGGGCCCGGAGAAGTCCTGGACCTGGAACGCCTCCGTCGGGTAGCCGGCGAACTTCGGCTTCAGGTAGAAGCTGTCGACGCGCATGCCCCACGGGTCCGGCTCACCGTCGAGGAAGCGGCTCGCGTCCGGATCGGCGGCGAACCACGAGGTCAGCTGGTGGGTGAAGTCGGTGGTGCCGCCGGGGACACCGGGGTAGATCGTCAGGGTCCCGCCGCAACTCGTCGGCCAGTGGATCCCGTTGGCCGCGGTCTCCGGGTTCAGCTGCTTGAACTCGGGGTCGGTGAAGAGGCAGGTCGGATTGCCGGCCACGGAGGGGATGTTCGCGCCCGGCGAGGCGTAGGACTGGGTGAGCAGCTTGGCCACCAGCCGGGCGTTCAGCCTCATGTCGCGGATCTGCCGACCGGTCTTCGGGTCGTCGATCAGGTACGTGACGGAGATGCCGGTCGTGGCCAGCGGGGCGTAGACGTACGGCCTCGTCGGCGGCGACCGGTCGGGCCGCGCCGTCAGCGCGACCTCCGTGGTGCTGCTGCCGCCCAGGAACGCGGCGCGGGCCTGCGGCTCACCGCCTGCGGGGACGTAGCCCACGGTCATCGGCGCGTCGCCCAGGCACAGGCCGGCCCGCCACTGCTGCACGGCCCGGTTGGCCATCTCCAGACCGGCGGCGCCGAAGGCCTGACCGGTCGCGGCGCAGGAGTCCGCCGTGGGGGCGAAGGAGAGCGGGATCACCGTCTTGTGCTGCCAGGCGCACTGCTCGCTGGTGCGGTTGCCCGTCTTCCAGTTCTGGAAGGCGGGACCGGGCTTCATGATGCCGTCCGCGGCCGTGTAGCCGTCCGGGTCGTCGTCCAGGTCGTGGAACTCGCAGTCGGCCTTGCCGTCGAGGACCTGGAAGAGGTCCAGCGGGTCCCCTCCGTAGTTGGGCTCGACCACCAGGGAGCAGGGGTGGGTCGCGTCACAGCCGAGCGTGGCGCTCTCCTTGGCGCTCCACACCTCGATCGAGGCGGTGCCCGAGCCGTCCGGGCCGGTCGCGGCGATCACCTGGTTCGTGGGCCACTCCGGCACCTCGGTGCGCGTCGGCCGGGGCGGCTGCTCGAAGCCCTTCGTCGGGTCGCCGCCGTAGAGCGTGCTGCCGTAGCAGTCCGTCACCGAGGGGTCGGTCCCGCGGCACTGGTAGATCCGCACCGCGTAGAGGATGAAGTTCGACTCCTTCAGTGCCACCGGCACCGGGGCCTTGCTGCCGAGCGCGACGGTCGGGGTGAAACCGCTCCAGGAGACCTGGAGGACCTGGTTGGTCAGGTTGGCCGTCTGGGAGACGGTCACGCTGCCCGGCTGGCCGTACTGCTTGGTGGCCGGGATCCAGACCTTCGGGCCCGGGACGGTCACGGCCGAATCGGCGTGCGCCGGCGACGCCGCGCCCAGCCCGATCGGAAGGACGGCGAGCGCCGCCACCACGGCCTTGGCGATGGCCAGGGCCGGTAGTCGGCGGCGCCACCACCCGGGGCCTCTCGGGTCGGGTACGCGGTTTCTCATGGCGAGGCCTCCGGGAGATGCGGGCCGCCGAGGGAGGCGGCGCGAGGTCGTCGATCGCGCTGGGGACGGACGATTCCGTGCGTACTATTCGGCCAGCCGGACATGGCGGGATCCGGACGGCCAGGTGTACGAGACCACAACGCGACGACTCCGTACCGGAGTTGGGAACTCCGCAAGCGAAGGGGCCCGCGCCGAGGCGCGGGCCCGCCGACCTGCGGTCCTGCACTGCCCCCCGGTCAGTGCGCCGGGGTGTAGGACAGCGCGAGCTTGCCGATCTGCTGGCCGGCGGTGAAGTAGCCGGTGCCGAGCTTGGTGTCGAGGTACTGCGCGCCCGCCGCGTCCACCTGGAAGCTGGAGGAGTTCAGGTTCTGGGTCAGGCCGGTGCGGTTGATCACGTTGTCGCCGGCCGGGTCCAGCAGCGGGACCGGAGTGGTCGAACCGTTCGGCACGGCGGTGAAGTAGCCGTTGTCGACCGAGAAGTCGAACTGCTTGAAGGTCACGCTCTTGCCGGTGTTGAGGTTCAGGAAGAGCAGGCCGCCGCCGAACTGCACGTCGCCGTAGAAGGAGGGGATGTTCGCCACGCCGCCGCTCACCGGGAGGGTCACGGTGAGGCCCGCGGTCTGGTCGTACGCCGGGCTGGCGGGCTGGATCGGGATGATCACGATGCCGTTGAGCGCCGCGTTCGCCAGGAAGTCGACGTCCGTGGTGATCACGGCCTGGCCGGCGGCCGGGGTGACGGCCGTGTCGGCGACGGCGGCACCGCTCACCGCGGTCAGGGAGAGGACGACGGCGGCACCGGTCGCGGCCAGGCGGGCGCTGATGCGGGACATGCTGAACTCCTTGGGAGAGGGAGAGGTGAGGTGCTGGTCGTGCGGTCCGTGGACGCTCGGGAGTGGGTGCTGCGGCCGCAGGCGTACCAGTGGCGGCGGGCCCGTGCGGGCGGTGCCGCCGACGGTCGGCGTCCAGTGGTCGGAGGTGGGCCCGGCGGGCGGGGGGGGGGGGTGGTGTGGTGGGGGGGGGGTTTGTGGGGGGGGGGTTGCAGCCGGGGCCCTGGGCGCCCCCCCCCCCCCGGGGGGGGGGGGGGGGGCGGGGGGGGGGTGTTTGGGGGGGGGGGGGGGGGGTGGGGGGGGTGGGGGGGGGGCGCTGGTGCGGCGGGCGAGTTCGGCGAGGGTGTGGAAGAGGACGTCGCCGAGCAGGAC
>NZ_JBEXWT010000073.1:0-46604 GCF_040629945.1 Kitasatospora sp. NPDC005856
GACACCCTCAAGGGCCAGCTCGGCCTGGAACAGCACGGCGCCCGGACCGAAGCGGGCGTCTTCGCCCGCACCGGTCAGCGCCTGCTCGCCCTCGCTGCCGCCATCTGGCACAACTGGACCATCGACGCCCCGATCAAGCGATCACTCATCGCCTATGACCACTGAAGACATCGGACTCATTCATCTAGCCGCCGACTCCCGTCGCCGGCTCCCACAGTCCGTGGCCGCGTTCCAGCGCCTCCAGGTCGCGCTGCAGCGGCGGCCGCGGGACGGCCAGGACCGGGCAGGTGGCGTGCCGGACGCAGTAGGCGGTGACCGAGGGGTGCACCAGTCGGGCCAGGCGGCCGCGGTCCCGTCCGGCGCCGAGGACGAGCAGGTCCCCGGGGCGGTCGGCGCACCGCACCAGCGTGTGGCCGGTGTCGCCGCGAACGGTCTGGCAGCGCAGGCGGACGCCCGCGTAGCGTCCGGCGAAGGCCTCGTCGAGGGCCTGCCGCAGCCGGGCCACGGCGGCGTCGCGGCCTGCGTCGATCACCGGCGGGCAGGGGGTTCGGCGGTAGCCGAGTTCGTCACCGGGCGGCGTCCAGCAGAGCACCGCGAGGACCTCGACGTCCGTCCGGCGGGCCTCGGCCACCGCGTGGTGCAGCGCGGCGAGGCTGCCGAGCGAGCCGCTGACGCCGACCACGATCCGGCCCTCGTCCGCACCACTGTCCGTCATGGCCCCGCTCCTGCCTCTCCGCCCGCCGCTTGTGCGCCGGTGCGTTGGTGCGCTGGTGCGCTGGTGCGCTGGTGCGCAGGCGCGCGCCGCACCGGATCGCGCCGATTCCACCCCAGCAAAGCGGTCCGCGCCCGTGCGGCACCGGCCCGTTGACGCGGCTCTGACGCGGAGCCCGCCGTTCCGTACACGTCCCTGATGCCGTGCGGACGAGGCGCTCAGGCCTGCGGCGGCTCCTGCGGCGGCTCCTGCGGCGCCGACTACCGCGGGGGCTCCGACTACTGCGGGCGCTCCGCCTGCTCCGGGTGCTCCGCCTCCCAGAGGTCCGCGAACATCCGGTCCAGGTGCTCCTCCCCGATCGGCGGGACCGGCAGCGGGTGGGCGGCCCGGGCGCGGAAGCCGTCGAGCAGGAGGGCGAGGTAGCGGCGCCAGAGGTCGGGGCGCAGCTCGGTGGCGGCGGGCAGGGCGCGGCAGAGCGGGCCGAGGAGGAAGAGCAGGTCCATGGTGACCACGTCGCGGCGCATGGTGCCCTGTTCCTGGGCGCGGGCGATCAGGGCGCCGACGGTGGCGGCGTGCCGTCGGCTGATCTCGATCATTCCGGGGATGGCCGGTATGGCCTGGGTGACGAGGTCGTTGATGCCCCGGTCGGCGGCGACCAGTTCGAAGATCCGCTCGAAGTACCGTTCGAGGCCGCTCCAGGCGTCCTCGGCGGCGAGCGCCTCCTCACCCGCCGTGGCCAGACCGTCCCCGGCGTCCGCGAACACCTCGCCGATCAGCGCCTCGCGGGTCGGGAAGTGGCGGTAGAGGGTGGCGTTGCCGACCCCGGCCTCCTTGGCGATCTGGTCCAGCGGCACGTCGAGGCCGTGCCGGGAGAACATGTCGCGGGCGGCGGCGAGCAACTGGTCACGGTTGCGCTGCGCGTCCCGCCGGAGCCGCCCCGGGGGGTTCGCGCTGCTCGGTGGTGCCATGCCCCGACCCTAGCAAGCGCCGGGCCCGTCCACCGGGCACCGCCCACCGGCCCCTGTCGCACCGGTCAACTACCCTGTGGGGTCGGAGAGATGGACGGCACCCAGGCGCAGAACGGTGCGCGGGCGTGGAACGGCGACCGGGCGCAGGACGGCGCACGGGAACGAAGGGGGCGGCGGAACGATGGCCACGGTGACGGAGCTGCGGTACTACCCGGTGAAGGGCTGCGCCGGGGTGACGGCCGCGCGGGCGGAGCTCACCCGGGCCGGGCTGGCCCAGGACCGGGCGTTCATGGTGGTGGACGAGGAGGGCGTGTTCCGCTCCCAGCGCCGGGACCGGGTGCTGGCCACCGTCCGCCCGGTGGTGGCGGAGGACGGCCGGTCGCTGACGCTGACCGCCGACGGCATGGAACCGGTATCGGTGTCGGTGGACACCGAGGGCCCGCGCCGCGAGGTGCGGATGTTCGATCTGCCGTTCCTCGGCATCGATCAGGGCCAGGAGGCCGCCGACTGGCTGTCCGAGGTGCTGGGCGCGCGCGGCCGACTGGTCCGGGTGCCGCCGGAGCACGACCGGGTGACCAGCGGACTGACCCCGGGGACCTCGGGCTACGCGGACAGCTGCGCCGTGCTCCTGGTGTCGCGCTCCTCGCTGGAGCACCTCAACGAGCTCTCCGACGCCCTGCCGGTACCGATGGACCGGTTCCGCGCGAACGTGGTGGTGGACGGCTGGACCGAACCGCACACCGAGGACCTGGCCCGAAGGATCGAGGTGGGCGGGGCCGAACTGGGCTACGCCAAGCTGGCGATCCGCTGCGCGGTGACGACGCTGGACCAGTCCACCGGCGCCAAGGCGGGGCCGGAGCCGCTGCGCACACTGGCCCGCTACCGCCGGGCGGCGGCCGGCGGGGTGGCGTTCGGCAGCAAGTTCGCGGTGCTGCGGCCCGGCACGCTGCGGGTGGGGGACGAGCTGACGGTGGGCGCCTGGGGGCCGTCCGAGCTCTGAGCCGGGCGCGGCCGTCGGCGGCGGTAGCCGGTGCCGGTGCCGCTCCTGGTGCCGGCGGTGACGCACGGCGGTGACCTCGGCGGGGAAGTGAACCGGGGCCACCGTCGTGCCGGAAGGGCTCCCGGGCGTTCCGTCCCGGGTCGGTCAGCGGACGCTCAGCAGGTCTGGTCGATCAGGGAGAAGGTGGCGTAGTGGTCTCCGGTGTAGTAGTCCTCCCGGTAGTCCTGGCCGGTCACGATCCGACGGGCGCCACGGGTCGGGGAGCCCGGGGTGATGACGGTGTACTCGTGGTAGTAGCCGTAGGACTCACCGGGCAGGACGCCTTCCCGGTTCTGGAAGACCACGCCGTCCTGGGAGTAGGGGAAGGGCCCGTCGGAGGCGATCAGGTCGAGGGTGTCGGCGGCCTGCGGCGGGAGGGCGGAGAGGCAGACCGAGCCGCTCACGTCGGCGTGCGCGTCGGTGGCGACGGCGATCGGGGCGAGGGTCAGCAGAGCGACGGCGGTGACGGCGGCGGCGCGGGACTTCCACGCGCGTAGAGTGCGGGTCATGCCCATCAGTGTGGCGGGACACCGTCAACTCCGGAAGCCTTGCGGGAAACTATTAACCGGTGAGTAACTCCCCTTTATCTGCGGCGACTTGAGCCGTACGCCGAACTCCTGACCCCCTCCCCGGATCCACCCGCGAGACGCCCACGAACCGCCCGGCCGACACAAGGGTCGACCGTCGTCGAACTCAAGTCGGAGCTGTCCCGCCCGGACCTCGCCGCATAGAGTGCCCCGTAGCGTGGCGGATCACGGCCGGACCGGAACGATCTCTGACGGGGTGGGCATGGGTACGGGCTCGGGCACGGCACTGACGGCCCACCAGCTGATCGGCCTGCTGGTCGACCCCGGTGGCTTCCACAGCTGGGACGAGCCGTCGGCCGCCGACCGGACCGACCCCGACCCCGACCCCGACCCCGACTACCGTGCCTCGCTCGACCGCGCCCGCGAGCGCACCGGCCTGGACGAGGCCGTCCTCACCGGCCTCGGCCTGATCGGCGGCCGGCCGGTCGCCCTCGTCGCCTCCGAGTTCGGCTTCCTCGGCGGCTCGATCGGCGTCGCCACCGCCGAGCGGATCACCCGCGCCGTCGAGCGCGCCACCGCCGAACGGCTGCCGCTGCTCGCTCTGCCGGTCTCCGGCGGGACGCGGATGCAGGAGGGGTCGGCGGCCTTCCTGTGCATGCTGCGGATCACCGCCGCCGTCCAGGCGCACCGCGCCGCGGGCCTCCCCTATGTCACCTATCTGCGCAACCCCACCATGGGCGGGGTCTTCGCCTCCTGGGGCACGCTCGGGCAGCTGGTCCTCGCCGAGCCGGGCGCCCGGCTCGGCTTCCTCGGCCCGCGCGTGTACGAGGAACTGCGCGGAGTGGAGCTGCCGCCGGACGTCCAGCGGGCCGAGACGCTCGCCGGTCAGGGACTGGTGGACACCGTCGTGCCGCCGCAGGAGCTGCGCGAACTGCTCCGCCGCGCGCTGGCCGTCCTCGCCACCACGCCGCCGTCCCCTTCTCCAGGGTCTCCGGGCCCCGCCTCCACCGAGCTCACGTCCACGGGCCCGGCGCCCGCGCCCGCCACGGCCGCCGCCGGACACCCGGACACCGGACGCCCCGACGCCTGGGACTCCGTCCGGCGCACCCGCCGCCCCGACCGCCCGGGCACCCGCGAGCTGCTGCGGCACGCCGCCGAGGAGCTGGTGCTGCTGGACGCCCCCGGCGGGCGCGGCGGCGCGCTGGTCCGGGCGCTGGCCGTACTCGGCGGGCGGCCCGTGGTGGTCGTCGGCCAGCAGCGGCAGACCCCCGAGCACGACCGTCCCTTCACCGCCGCCGACCTACGGGCCGTACGGCGCACCGCGCGCCTGGCCGAGCAGCTCGGACTGCCGTTGGTCACCGTGGTGGACACGGCCGGCGCCGAGCTGTCGGCCCAGGCCGAGCTGGACGGCATCGCGGTGGAGATCGCCCATTGCCTCACCACCCTGCTCGCGCTGCGCACGCCCGTCCTGGCGGTGCTGCTCGGCCAGGGCTCGGGCGGCGGGGCGCTCGCGCTGCTCCCGGCGGACCGGGTGATCGCCGCCGAGCACGCCTGGCTGGCGCCGCTGCCGCCGGAGGGCGCCTCGGCGATCGTCCACCGGGACGGCGCCCACGCGGCCGAGCTGGCCCGCTCCCAGGGGATCGGGGCGCGGCACCTGGCCGAGGTCGGGCTGGTCGACGAGGTGGTCCCGGAGCTGCCGGACGCCGCCGAGGAGCCGGAGGCCTTCTGCACCCGGCTCGGGCAGGCGGTCGGCACGGCGCTCGGCGCCCTGGCGGCGGCCGCCGAAGCGGACCGGCTCGCGGCCCGGGCCGTCCGGCACCGGCGGCTGGGCGACCTGCGCTGACCGTCCTCCCCGGCGGTGGTCCGCCGGTCCCAGCACGGCGATGTGGCGCCGGTCCCAGCACGGCGGTGTGGCGCCGCTCTCAACGCGGGGTTGATCGTCTGCACCCACCGTGCTGCGCCCGGGCCGCAACGTGACGCCCTCCGTGCCCCGGACGGTGAGTGCGCTCACACGTGATCAACGACCACGACGGACGGTAGTAGGCACCCCCGCAGCCCCCGCGCCGCCCCGGCGACACCCGCGTCCGCGCAGCTCAACGCCGGTCGGCGCGCTTCGCGCAGCCGACCCTTCGAATCCACGGCGGCCCGTTCCGTACGACGGCGAGTCGTACGCGAGGCGTCTTGTCGACGGCCGATCCGGTCTGGCAACAATGGCTTCCGTCGTCAGCCGCACCGGCTTCCTGTCCCGCCGGTGAACGGCTTGCTGCCGAGTCACGCCCCGCGACCGTTCCGGCCCCTGTCCGACCGTGGTCCTGGGCGGGGCGTGACCGGCCCAACCCGATTGAGGTCCTGTTCTTCATGCCCGCTTTCAAGCTCCGCATGCGTACTTCCGCCGCGATTCTCGCCGGCGCCGCCGGTCTGACCGCCCTGGGCGCGGGTGTCCTGCCCGCCACCGCGAACGCCGCCACCGCCTCCCCGCAGGCCATCGCCGCCCAGATCGTCCCGGCCAACCAGCTGGCCTCGTTCAGCCAGATCATCTCCCACGAGTCCAGCTGGAACGTGACCGCGACCAACCCGAGCTCGGGTGCGTACGGCCTGGCCCAGGCGCTGCCGGGCTCCAAGATGGCCTCGGCGGGTGCGGACTGGAAGACCAACCCGACCACCCAGATCAAGTGGGCCCTGGACTACATGAACACCCGCTACGGCAGCCCGAACGCCGCCTGGGCCTTCTGGCAGACCCACCACTGGTACTAAGCCGGCCCCATCGGCTCGCCGACCACCGTCCGTCACCTGACCACTCCCCCTCACCCCGGGGGTCGGACAGGGACCACCGGGGTGCCCGAGAGGGCCCGGACCCGCGCGACCCGCGTGGTCCGGGCCCTCTCCTGGTTCCCCCGGCGGCCGCCCCGGCCCGTGGGCCGCAGCGCGACGGCCACCGCGGACGGATGTGCCGCTCGCGGGGGTCACGGCCTGCTGGTTACGGCCGGCCGGTCACAGCTCGCCGGTCACAGCTCGCCGGTCACGGCCGCCGGTCACAGCTCGCCGACGAGTCCGAGCAGCTCGCGCATCCGCGCGTACTTGGCGACCAGGCGCTCGGCGGTCGCCGGGTCCAGGGTGGCGAGGCGGGCCGGATCGGAGTTGTGCGCCAGGTCCGCGCGCTTGACCAGCAGCGCGCCCGGCGTGGCCAGGATCCGCGCGGCGTACTCCTCGACCGGCTCGTCCGGGCGCCGGGTGAGCGCGTCCACGATCGCCTTGGTCTCCTCCGGCAGGGCGGCCCCCGCCAGCCACTCCCGGCTCAGCCGGTCGTCCTCGACGGTGTCGTGCAGCCACCCGGCCGCGACCTGCGCCGCACTGCCGCCGCGCGCCGCGGCCCCCAGGGCGACCGCCGCGATGTGCTCGCCGTACGGGTGGCCGTTCTTGTCCACCTGCCCCTGGTGCGCGCGGCGCGCGATCGCCTCTACCTCGGACAGGCTCAGGTACTGATTCTCCATCGGCCCATCGTAGGCCCGGCGGTTCGGGCCGGCTCCATGCAACCGGCCTCACCCCGACCGGCCTCACCCCGACCGACCCCGCCCCGGACCGACCCCACCCCCACCGACCTCACCCCGGACGGCCGGTCCGGCTGGCGTGCCCGCGACAGGCCCGCTGATCACCACGCCGGCGGCCACTGGTTTACTGCCCCGGGGGTTCATGGGCTTCGGGGGGTCACCGCGCTCGGAGATCGGCGCCCCCGGCGGGAGCCCCCCGTCGCACCGGCAGACCCGTCCGAGCGATCCGAGGAACCATGCCAGCCCTGCATCCCCTGCTGTCCGCGTTCGCGCCGATCTGGGCGCTCACCGGCGTCGGCTACGTCGTCGGCCGTGCCGGACTGCTCGGGCCGCACGCCGAGACGGTGCTCAACCGGTTCGTCTTCCACGTGGCGATGCCGGCCGCGCTGTTCCTGATGATCGCCCGCACCCCGCTGGACCGCTTCGCCAACGCCTCGATGCTCGCCTTCACGGCGGGCACCGCGGTCGCGATCGGCCTCGGGCTGCTCGCCGGGCGGCTGCTGTTCCACCGCAAGCCGGGCGAACTGGCCATCGGCGCGATGGCCTCCGGCTACGTCAACTCGGCCAACCTCGGCATCCCGGTGACCATGCAGGTCCTCGGCGACGCCTCCTTCGTGGCACCCGTGGTGCTGTTCCAGATCCTGGTGGTCACCCCCGCCGTCCTGGTAGCCCTGGACGGCGGCGCAGCCGGCCGCCGGGCGCTGCTCACCCTGCCCGTCCGCAACCCGATCCTGCTGGCCACCGCCCTGGGCGCCGTCGCCTCGGCGACCGGCGTGCACCTGCCCGCCGAGCTGAATCGTTCCTGCGAACTGCTCGGCGGCGCCGGCGTCCCGACCGCGCTGATCACCCTCGGCATCTCGCTGCACAACCGCCCGCCGGCGGACGGCCGTCCGCGCCGCACCGAGGTCGGACTGAGCGTCGTGCTCAAGACCCTGGTCCAGCCGCTGGTCGCCCTCGCCGTGGCGGGCCCGATCCTCCACCTGCCCGCGCACCAGCTCCTCACCGTGGTGCTGTTCTCCGCGCTGCCCACCGCACAGAACGTGTACACCTACGCCCGCGAGTACCAGCAGGGCACCGCCCTCGCCCGGGACGCGGTGCTCTGGTCGACGCTGCTGTCGATGGCGACGCTGTCGGTGATCAGCTGGACCCTCGGCCCCGCGTAGTTCCAGCCCGTTCACCGCTCCCTGGCGGCCGCCACCACCTCGGTCATGGCCGCCAGGAAGCGCCGGGCCGTCTCCAGCTCCCCCGGCTCGAACTCCCCCATCGCCGCGACCAGATCGCCGATCAGCCCGCCGAAGAAGCCCTCCCCCAGCTCCACCGCCCGCTCCTCCACCAGCAGCCGCACCCGGCGCCGGTCCTGCGGGTCGCGCTCGCGCCGGATCAACCCGAGCCGCTCCAGCCGGTCCACCAGGCCGGTGGTGCCCGCCGAGTTCAGCCCCAGTGCCTCGCCGAGCCGGCCGGGCGTGACCACCTCCCCGGCCCTGGCCGCGTCCAGCAGGTGGATCAGCGCCCGCAGATCCGTCGGATGCAGACCGTTGCGGGCCGCGAACTCGGCCCCGAACAGGTCGAGTTCGACCGTCAGACCACGCAACAGGTGGACCAGCCGCATCGGCTCGGCAACCTCGGACACCCGTCCTCCTTCCCTGGCAGGGCTCATGCCCACTATTCTCTCGTTCAGCGAGATACTTGCTCAACACGATACTTGTTCAGCGAGCTTCTCAGTCGACCCGGCCGCCATCACACCACACCTGCGGAGTCCCTCATGTCCGCCCGCACCGCCTCCTTCCTCGCCGCCTACGACGCCCTGCTCGCCCGTTGGCCCGTCCCGGTCGAGGCGCTCACCGTCCGCACCGTCCACGGCACCACCCGGATCAACGCCTGCGGCCCCGCCGACGGCCGCCCGCTCGTCCTGCTCCACGGCGGCGGCGCCACCTCCACCATGTGGTTCGCCAACGCCGGTGCCTGGGCCGAGGCCGGACACCGCGTCCTCGCCGTCGACCTCGTCGGCGACCCCGGCCGCAGCGTCCACGACGGCGCCCCCCTCGACGGCGTCCCCGGCCTGCTCGGCTGGCTGGACGCCGTCCTCGACGGACTCGACGTCCGGCAAGCCGACTTCTGCGGCCACTCGTACGGCGGCTGGATCGCGCTGGAGTACGCCCTGCACGCCCCCGCCCGGGTCGGCCGGCTCGCCCTGCTCGACCCCAGCCTGTGCTTCACGGGCTACCGCCCCGGCTACCTGCTGCGCGCCCTCCCCCTCTTCCTGCCCCACCGCACCCCGGCCCGCGCCCACTCCTACCTCGACTGGGAAACCGGCGACACCCCGCGCCTCGACCCCGCCTGGCGCGAGCTCTACGCCCTCGGCTACGCCGACTTCCCCGCCTCCCCCGTCGTGACCGGCCCCCGCCCCTCCCCCGAACGCCTCCGCACCCTCACCACCCCCGTCCTCACCCTCCTCGCCGCCCAGAGCCGCGCCCACAACCCCCACCACAGCGCCCAGAACGCCCGCCGCACCCTCACCGCAGCAGAAGTCGCCATCCTCCCGGGCGCCGCCCACCACAACCTCCCCATGGCCGCCGCCCGATCCCTCAACCCCCGCCTCACCACCTTCCTCACCCCCACCCCCCAAGCCTGACGCCCCACCCCCTCACACCACTCCCCACCGCCCCACCCGAGTCCTCACGCACCAGGGCTTGCCCCACGCCAAAAGTTGGCCGGCCCACCCGACTTCTCGCCCCCCCACACATGGCCAGCCCATCCAACTCCTCACGCCCCGGAGCCCGACCACGCCGAAAGTCGGCCAGGTCGGACCTCCGGCGGGCGAGGCCAACCAGGCGCCAGGGCGCCTGGGTGCCAGGGCATAGGGCGTACTGGAGGGGGTGGCTCGAGCCGACAGGATCACGGTCGCACTGCCAGGGCTTGGCGGGGTTGGCGGGCCTCGGGGGCGACCAGTACGGATCGCCAGCGAGGCCGGGCACAGCACTGGCGGCGGGCGGGCTTCTTGGCGGGCGCAGGTCGCTGCAGCGAACGTCCGGGACATGAGGACAGGGCGGCTCCCCGAGGCGCGGCGGCGGTATCCGGGGGCGGAAGGGGTCAAGCCACGCGGTGCAGCGATGGGTATCGGACGGGCGGGAGCACCGGCCGTCCCCGGGGCGGAAGGGGTCGCGCCCCGACATGCACCGTGGGTGTCGGACGGGCCGCCCCCGGAGCGGAACGGGTCACGCCACGAGGTACAGCGCTGGGTGTCGGACGGGCAAGGGATGGGCGGATTGCTTAGCGTTGGCGGATGAGCGAAATCCCGCGGGGCGGTGGCGCGGCTCATGTGATGGCGCCCGCGGTGGTGTTCGCCGTTCCGGTGTTGAAGCTCGCGTGGACGCTCGGGGGCGGGGACGCGGCTCGGGACGCGCTGCTGGCGATGGGGCCGGCGAACTGGCTGGACGTCGTCATCGGGATGTTCTTCGCCGAGCCGGTGCTGGCGGTCGTACTGGCGGCGGTGCTCTCCTACATCAGCTACGCCTATCGGGCCGCTCACGGTGGTGCCGCCCGGCACCAGGAGCGGGCGCTGCTGGAGACGGCGGCCAAGGCGGCGATCGTGCCGGGGGCGCTCGGGGTGGTGGTCGGGGCGTTCAACGGACTGTGGTGGGGGGTGGCGGCCGGCGCGCTGGGTTATCTGCTGCGCCTCGGCGTGGTGGCCGAGTACCGGACCGGCGCGCGTTCGGCCGCCACCGGCCGCCGCACCGGGCGGCCGACCACGTCCCTCGGGGCCCGGGCCGTGGACGCCGTCCGGGTGGGGGCGCTGCTGCTCTCCCTGGTGGTGCTTCCGGCGTTCTCGGTCGTCGCCGCCCTCGACGGCCGCTCCTGGACGAGCGTGTTGATGTGCGACGTCGACACCGGCTCCGGTCCGCAGCGTGCCCGGCTGGTCGAGCTGGACCGGCAGGCCGCGGGCGTCGTCGGCTGGGACGTCCCCGCCCACGAGGTGGTCAGCGGCATCAACTGCGCCGCCGACCCGGACGACGTCCTGCGCGCCCCCTGGTGGCGCCGGTAGAGCCTCCGCCCGGCTACGCCCGCGTGGCGGCCGTCCCGCATGCCGCAGAACGCCGGATGTGGAACAACCTCGCACCTGGCCGGACAGTGCACCGCCGGGCCGGTCCCCGACGAGGGACTGCCGATGGCCGCCGCAGACCTGCTCGCCGCGGGGCTGGACCCTCCGGCCCGGCGCGAACTCGCGGGGCTGTCCCGGCGGGACGGCAGTGCGGAGCTGTTCTCGTCGCTGCTGGGCGAGTTCGGCCTCGCCTCGTCCGACGAGGGGCCGGCGGAGCGCCGCGTACTCCACCACCTGGCGGAGCGACTGACGGCCGGGACCGCGACACTGCGGGGGGCGGCGGACGTGGTCTGGCGGCGCCTCCACCCGCGCCGGACCGAGGCGGAACGCGGCTTCGCGGACGCGGCCGGCCACGGGTACCGCGTCGAGCACATCGCCGCGTGACTGCCCGTAGCCTTCGCAGCCCGGGAGGAACGGCTCCGCCGGGCCGCCCGACGGCTCTGCGGCACGGCGTCCCCGGTCTGGTCACCGCCTGCGGGCTGCCGCCGGGCAGCCGGCGGACTCAGTAGATCAGGTAGCCAGGGCGGTGCCCTTCGTCGTCGATCTCCCCGGTGGCCTGGGCCCGCAGCTTGCGGGACAGTTCCTCCAGTGCCCGGGAGGCCGCGACCTCCTCGCCGATCCTGGCGAGCGGACGGTCGTCCGCGCTCTTCACGGATTCGCCGTGCGCGCTCAGGCCGGGCGCCCTGGCGCCGGTGAGCCTGGCCTCACACGCCGTGTGCACGCCGTCTTCCTCGAAGCTGAGCTCCACGTCCCACTGGTTGTGCATGCCACACCTCCTGGCGCCGGCCCCCGTCGCGCCTGTCCGGACCGGCACGGACGGTGACCCGTGGCGGCCGCTCACACCAGCGTGCGCCTGCCTCGCCGGTGGCGGCAAGCGCTGCCGCAGGGCCCGGTGTCCGCCGCGCCGCGCGCGTGTCGTGCGACCGGCCCGGGCGCCGGCCCGGCGGTAGGCTGACGGGAGCGGCCGCGACGTCCGACGCACCTCTCGGAGCCGTCGGCGCGGCGCGGGCAGCGACAACCTGGTGGTCCCTCCGTGGCGGTCTTCCTCCTCGCTCTCAGTGCGGCCTGCTGTCTGGGGCTCGGCTTCGTGCTCCAGCAGCACGCGGCGCAGCAAGCCCCGCGCTCCGATCTGCTGCGCTGGCGGCTGCTGCTGGACCTGATGCGGATGCCGCAGTGGCTGCTCGGCACCGGCTTCATGGTCAGCGGGCTGATCCTCTCGGCGCTCGCCCTCAACCAGGGCGAGGTGTCGCTGGTAGAACCGCTGCTGGCCACGAATCTGATCTTCGCCATGGCACTGGCCCGGGTGTTGACCCGTCAGACCCTGGGCCGTTCCGGCTGGGCCGGGGTGCTGCTGCTGGCCCTCGGGGTGACGGCCTTCATCGTGGCCGGGCAACCGACCGGCGGCGGACCACCCGCCGGGGAGCTGCGGCACTGGCTGGTGGTCGGCACCGTGGTCGGGCTGGTCGTGCTGCTGATCTCGCTGGCCCGGCGGCTGCCACTGTTCGAGGAGGCGACCCTGCTGGCGCTGGCCGCCGGGCTGCTCTACGGCCTCCAGGACGCGCTGACCCGGACCACCACCCAACGCCTCGACCGCGAGGGTCTGTCCGCGGTGCTGGGCAGTTGGCAGCCGTACGCGGTGGTGGTGGCGGGTGTGGTCGGGCTGCTGCTGGTGCAGAGCGCCTTCGAGGCGGCGCCGCTGCGGATGTCCCTGCCGGCGCTGACCGCCGCCCAGCCGGTGGCCGGGATCGCCTGCGCGGTCGGGTTCCTCGGCGACCGGCTGCGGGTGACCCCGGCGGCACTGGCCTGGCAGACGGCCGGGCTGCTGGCGATCGTGATCGGGGTGGTCGTGATCGGCCGCCATCCGGCCATGCCCGGGACCGTCCGCGACACCCTGGAGAGCATCGGGGCATCGCCGGGGGACGGGGCGGAGCCGTCGAGGGACGGCGCGGAGGAGAAGTCCGAGGACGGGCCGGAGGACCGACCGGACGGCCAGCCGCCCGAGAAGCCGGAAGCCACCCCGGACGACAAGGCGACGGGCGGGTCCGCGGAGCACGACCGCCCCGGGAGCACTGGTTAGGCCCCGATGTGCTGGAGTGCGCAGGCGGACGCCGTGGCCGGTGGACTGGTCGCGGTCGCGGGGGTGGCGTGCCTGGTCCGCGCCCATCGGGCCGGCCGGCCCGAGCGCTTGCCGCTCGCCGCGCTCCCCCTGGTCCTGGGCGTGCACCAGCTGATCGAGGCGGTGGTCTGGCTCGGCGCGGACGGCGGGCTGCCGGACGGGCTCGCCGGAGCGGCCCGAACCGCCTGGGCGGTGGTCGCCCTGGTGCTGCTGCCCGTCCTGGTCCCTGCCGCCGTGTGGTGCGCGACCAGCGGCCCGCGCCGACGGACACTCGCCGCGATCACCCTGCTCGGTGCGGCGGTCGCCGTCCCGCTCGCCGTGGCCGTCGGCTCCCACCCGGTGGCGGCAACCGTGCACGGCCACACCCTCGGCTATGCGGTTGGCGTTCCGTACCCGGCTTTCCTGCTGGCCGGTTATGTCCTCGTCACCGTCGGTTCCCTTCTGGCGAGCGGCGACCGGCTGCTCCGCCTTCTCGGTCTCCTCATCGGCGCGGGCGCCATCGCGTCCGCCCTGCTCTGGCGCCTCGCCTTCGTCTCCACGTGGTGTGCCCTCGCCGCGCTGACCAGCCTGCTGCTGCTCCGCTGGGCGGGCCGGAGGCAGGCGGGCGGGCCTGTCCCGGAGGCTGGTCGGGCCCGTTAGCCGCGCCCGGGGCACGGCTTACGCAGAGCGCACCGGTTCCGGCTCGACGGCCGCACCGGCCGCACCGGCCACCCCGGCCGCATCCGCCGAACTGCCCGCACCGGCCACCCCGGCTGCACTGCCCGTTCGGCCCGCGAGGCCCGCGAGCCCCCGGAGGCGGTCCATCTCGCGCCACTCGGGGCGCAGCCCGGCGAGCGTCGTGGTCGCGAAGTACAGGGCTCCGCCCACGATCAGGCTGGGTATCAGCCCGACCATCGCGACCGCCGCACCGGCGACCAGCCCACCGAGCGGGATGCCGGCCCAGGAGAGGGAGTCCCCGAGGGCGTGGACGCGGCCCAGCAGGTGGCGGGGCACCCGCTCGAAGAGCACCGCACCGAGGATCGGGTTGAGGAAGCCGGCGCCGAAGCCGCCGATCGCGAAGACCGTGAGCACCAGCCACATCGGCGCGTCGAGGGCGAGCACCAGGAAGCGCGGCGCGCCGCAGAGCAGGAAGCCGGTGAAGAAGACCGTCCGGCGGGGCAGCCGGGAGGCGACGGCGGCCGCTATCAGGCTGCCGACGACCGCGGTGGCGCCCATCACGGCGGAGGCCAGGCCGATGGCGGCCGGACCGTTGCCCGACTCCCGCGCCCAGACCGGGACGAGGACGGTGGTGAACCCGGCGTCGATCAGGTTGGTGATGCCGATCATCACGATCACGGTGAGCAGCAGCGGCTCGGATCGCAGGAAGGTGAAGCCCTCGCGGAACATCTGCCAGTAGCCGGCGGGCCGCTCGCCCTCGCCCGAGGCCCCGCCCGAGGCCCCGGACGGATCGTCGGTGGCCGTGGCGGGCACCGGGGAGCGCCCCATGCCGCGCGGCAGCGCGACCGCGATGATCAGCGACCCGAGCGCGAAGGTGATCGCGTTGACCGCCAGCCCGGCCAGCGGCCCGATCAGGGCGACCAACCCGCCGCCGACCGCCGGACCGATGGTGGAGGCCAGCCGCTCGGTCACCCCCGACAGCCCGGTGGCGCGCTCCATCGGCACCCGGGCGTGGTCGGCCGCCTCCGGGACCATGACGGACTTGGCCAAGTCCCCGGGGCCCCGCATCGCCCCGATCACCGCGACCATCACCAGCAGCCCCCATAACGGGAGCAGCCCCTGTGCGTGCAGCAGCGGAACCAGCCCGGCCGCGACGGCGCTGACCGCGTCCGTCGTCCAGGACACCACGCGCGGCCCGAGCCGGTCCACCAACGGCCCGGTCAGCGCCTTGACCGCCACGTAGGGCGCCATCTCGGCGAAGGCGACCAGGCCCGTCATGGTGGCGCTGCCGGTGGTGGCCAGGACGAACCAGGGCAGGGCGATGGCCGAGACCCGCGTGCCCGTCACGGAGACGGCCGTGGCGGTGAGCACCCCGGCCAGCGGGCGGAAGCTGCGCCCTGGCGCGTCGACGGCGGCGGCAGTGGTGGTCATGCGGTGTCCCCCTCGGTGGCGGTGGTGGTCGAGTCCGGCAGGACGTGGACGATCACGGAGACCTGCTCGGTGCCCTCCGGCGCGGGCCCGTCGTGGTCGATCTGCCGGTAACGCCGGATCACCTCGGACAGCTCGCCGCTCAGCCGCTCGGCCTCGGCGGGCGTGAGCTGCAGGACGCGATCGCTGAGGTCCGTCACCCGGCGCCACTCGCGCGGCATGGTCTCGAAGGCGTCCAGCGTGCGCTGGGCGGTGAGGGTGTGCGCGGCCAGGACGGACCGCAGGAAGCCGACGGCCGTGTCGAGTTCCTCGTCCGCCATGTCGTCCCCCGTCCAGACCGTCAGCCGGTGGGCCGACCGCCACCACCGCTCACGGGCGTTGCCGCGCTCCTCGTCCTCCTCGACGAAGCCCGCGGCGGCGAGCTGGCGCAGGTGGTAGCTGGTGGCTCCGGAGTTGAGCCCCAGCTGCGCGGCGAGCCTCGTGGCGGTGGACGGGCCGTGCTTGCGCAGCAGCCCGACCAGCTGCATGCGCACGGGGTGCGCCATCGCCCGCATGTTCTTGGCGGTGATGGCGATGTGCGGATCGTCGCTGTGCTTCCAGCCGCGCTCTTCGGTCATGGCAAGAGACTAGGACCGCAAAGGGTTCTTTGCAAAGAGTTTTTTGCGAAGAACCCTTTGCGGTGGAGGGCCTTGACGCTGGAGGGCCTTGACGCTGGAGGGCCTTGACGCTGGAAGGCCTTGACGCTGGAAGGCCTTGACGACGGAGGCATCGGCGGCTGCTCGATCCGCAGCAGGCCCCAGCTCCCGGCCCCCGCCGGTCGGCGGGTGCCCGTCCGGCCGCTCGGCGGGGCCCCGGGGCGGAGCGCGGCCCGGAGCGGGATTGTCACCCGGGCGGTCGAGGCGCAGGCTGGCAGGAAGGGCCCGGAAGTCGGCCCACCCCGGTCGGGCGCGGATTCGATGACGGCCGCCGGGGAGCACGAGGGGCAGGGCGATGGCACGCGGGAGGCTCTGGGGCTACGTCGCGTCGGGGGCCCGGGCGCTCGGCGCGTTGGGCGGTACCGTCGGCGCGTTCGGCGGCGCGGGCGGCGCCGGCCGCCTGGGCGGCGGGTCGGGGCGCCCGGGCGCGCCGACGACCACCGAGGCCGAGGAGGCCCGCGGCCCGCTCCCGCCGGGCGCGATGGCCGCGCCCAGGTCGCTCTCCCGCACGGAGCTGGAGCGGCTGCGCTGGACCGGCCGGCGGGCCGGCTGCGAGCCGATGGCCCGGCACGTCCAAGTGGCCGACGTGGTCCGCCGGGTGGTGCGCGGCGGCGGCCGGGCGGCGGCCGTCACGGTCCTGGTGGCGCCCGGGCTCCCCGTGGTGGCCGGGGACGCCCGCCGGCTGGAGGCCGCCGTCGCAGGACTGGTCGACCAGGCGATCCGGCGCAGCCCACCGGGCGGCCAGGTGCTGCTCCGGGCCGACGTGGCGGGCGGCGCGCCCCCGCTGCGGTCGCCCGGACGGACCGCGGTGACCGGCGGCCGGGTGGAGATCCGGGTCTGCGACCGGGGTTCCTACGAGCCGCCCGGGGAACGCGAACGGCGGATCGCCGGTGCACGGGCCGACGACCCGGTGGGGCCCGCCCTGTACAGCCTGGTGGAGGCCGCGGGCGGCCGGCTCGCCGTGGAACCCACCCCCGGCGGTGGGCTGACCGTCGTCCTGCTGCTGACCGTCGCGTACGACTGACGGAGTACCGCCCGATCGACTCCGCCCGATCGACTCTGCCCGGTCGACTCCGACCGACCGGACGCACACCCGGCGGGCCCGCCCCGCCCCACCTAGACTTGCCGCATGCCCCGGCTCAACGACCAGGTCAGGGAACTGCTCCAGGAGTACGCCGACCTGATCAACATCACCGGCGGGGACGCCTTCCGGGCCCGCGCCTACGAGAAGGCCGCCCGTGCGGTCGGCGGCCACCCCGAGGACCTGGCCGGCCTGGACGTCAAGGGCCTGCAGCAGATCCCCGGCGTCGGGAAGTCCACCGCCGAGAAGATCGCCGAGTACCTCGCCACCGGGACCTTCCCCGCCCTGGAGGCGCTGCGTGCCGAGATCCCGTCCGGCGTACGGGAGATGATGGCCGTCCCCAGTGTCGGGCCCAAGCGCGCCCTGGCCCTCCACCGCGACCTCGGGATCTCCTCGGTGGACGAACTCGCCGCGGTCGCCCGCGCGGAGAAGCTCGCCGACCTGCCCGGCTTCGGTGAGCGCAGCGGCGAGAAGATCCTGCACGGCATCGAGCTGATGCGGCGCTCCGGCGGCCGCACCCTGCTGGACACCGCCTCCGAGCTGGCCGAGCAGCTGGTCGACGCGCTCTCCGCCGTCCCCGGCTGCACCCGCTGCGCGTACGCCGGCTCGCTGCGCCGGATGCGTGAGACGGTGGGCGACATCGACGTGCTCGCGACCGCCGAGGACTCCGCCCCGCTGATGGCCGCGCTCACCCAACTCCCCTACGTCGCCGAGGTGATCGGCAGCGGGAGTACCAAGACCTCCGTCCGTACCACCCAGGGCGTACAGGTGGATCTGCGGGTCGTTCCGGAGGAGGACTGGGGAGCGGCCCTGGTCTACTTCACCGGATCGAAGGCCCACAACATCAAGCTGCGCACGATGGCCGTCCGGGCCGGGCTGAAGCTCTCCGAGTACGGGCTGTTCGAGGTGGACGGCGGCGCCAAGGTGGTCTCGGAGACCGAGGACGAGGTGTACGCGGCACTCGGACTGCCGTGGATCCCGCCGCCGCTGCGCGAGGACCGGGGCGAGATCGAGGCCGCGCTGGACGGCGGACTCCCCGACCTGGTCCAGGAGTCCGACCTGCGCGGCGACCTGCACACCCACACCGACCTGACCGACGGGCTGGCCACCCTGGAGGAGATGATCGACAACGCCGCCGCCCGCGGCTACTCCTACTTCGCCGTCACCGACCACGCCCCGGACCTGGTGATGCAGCGGATGACGGACGAGAAGATGCTCGCCCAGCGCGAGCAACTGCGCCGACTCGCCGACCGGCACAAGAAGTTGCGCCTGCTGCACGGCACCGAGCTGAACATCGGCCCGGACGGCGGGGTGGACTGGCCGCCCGAGTTCCTGGCCGGCTTCGACGTCTGCGTGGCCTCCGTGCACTCGCACTTCGCCCTGGACCGGGCCGCCCAGACCCGCCGGCTGATCCGTGCCTGCGAGAACCCGTACGTGCACGTCATCGGGCACCTCACCACCCGCCGGATCGGCCGGCGCGGGCCGATCGACGTCGACCTGGACGCGGTGTTCGAGGCCGCCGCGCGCACCGGCACCGCGATCGAGATCAACAGCTCCCCGCAGCGGCTCGACCTGCGCGACGAGGACGTCCTGCGGGCGAAGCGGCACGGCGTGCGCTTCGCGATCGACAGCGACGCCCACGCCACCGGCCACCTCGCCTACCCGCGCTACGGCATCGGCACGGCGCAGCGCGGCTGGCTCACCGCCGAGGACGTGGTCAACACCTGGACCTGGCAGAAGCTGAAGCACTTCCTCCGCAAGGACGCGGTGCCCCGGTAGCCCCGACCGGGTGCCGCGGTCGACGGGCGCCCACCCGGAACGTCACTCCCCGCCGCAGGAGGCTCCGGGCGAGGCCAGCACCCGGGCCGCGCAGCGGTGCCCGAGCACGGCCGCGTGCGCGAGGCCCCCGGTGTCCAGGAACCCGGCCAGGAACCCCGCCGCGAAGGCATCCCCGGCCCCGGTGAGGTCGCGCACCTCGGCCACCGGCGGCACCGGCACCATGACCAGCGGCTCACCGGGCACGTCGACGGCGGTCGCCTCGGCCCCCGCCTTGGTGACCACCGTGGTGGCCGCCAACCGGGCGCGGCCCGGCCCGGGCAGGCCGCCGACCAGCAGCCCGAGGAACTCCGACTCGGAGCGGTCGGCGAACACGAAGGTCGGCGCCAACCCGGCCAGCAGATCGAGGAATCGCTCCCGTCCGAACCTCTCCAGCATGCCGGTCGAGGAGGCGTCCACCGAGGTGGTGCCGCCCGCCCGCCGGACCCGGACGAGCGCGTCCACCGCCGTGCCGCCGACCGGCTCGCCGTCGAAGGAGTAGGCCGGCACGTGCAGGTGCGTCAGTCCGGCCAGCCACTCCTCCGGGACCCGCTCCAGCAGTGTGGCGGCACCCCGGTCGGGCAGCATCGTCCGTTCGCCGTCCTGGTCGATCAGCACCACGACGCTGCCGGTCCGGCCGCGTCGGGAGACCCGCACGTCGACGCCGTGGCCGGCCAGTTCGGCGACGACGCCGTCACCGACCGCGTCCTCGCCGACGCAGCCGAGGAAGCGGGCCGGGTGGTGCGCGGCGGCGAAGCGGGCGACGTTGGCCGCGCTGCCGCCGCGCCGCCGGAAGACCCGGGCGCCGGAGTCGGTGCCGTGCCGCAGCGGGCCGTCGGCCCAGACCACGATGTCCTCGACGAGGTCGCCCAGCACCCCCAGCACGGTTCAGGCCCCGGTCTCGGCGACGACGGCCGAAGCGGCGCCACCGGCCGAAGCCCGACCGGCCGCACCACCACCGGCCACGGCATCATCACCGGCCACGGCATCACCACCGGCCACAGCATCACCACCGGCCGAACCAGCCCCGGCCACAGCACCCGCGGCCAGCGCGGTCGCGATCTCCCCGCCGAGCCGGACGTTGCCCCGGTACACCTCGACGTTGACCTCCAGGCTGCGCCCGCCGGTGTCCCGCCGGATGAAGTCGAGCAGGAACGGTGTGGAGGCGTTGCCGGTGACGCCCCGGCGCTCGGCCTCCGCCCAGGCACGGGCGAGGATGCCGTCCAGCTCCTCGGGCGGCAGCTGCTTGGCCGGATCGACCGGATTGGCGACCAGGACGGCCTGCGGCAGTTCGAGACGGTCGCGGGACTCGATGATCCTGGCGGCCTGCTCGGGCGATTCCACGCTGAAGTTGACCTCGTGGCCGGAGTCGGTGACGTAGAAGCCGGGGAACCTGCGGGTGCGGTAGCCGATGACCGGGATGCTGTAGGTCTCGAAGCGCTCCAGGGTGGCCCGGATGTCGAGGATGGACTTCACTCCGGCGCTGATCACGGTGATCGGGGTGGCGGCCAGGGTGGTGAGGTCGGCCGACTCGTCGAAGCTCTCCGAAGCGCCGTAGTGCACGCCGCCGAGACCGCCGGTGGAGAACACCCGGATGCCCGCGCGGTGGGCGAGGAAGGAGGTGGCGGCGACGGTGGTGCCGCCGTGCCGGCCGAGTGCGGCGACCACCGGGAGGTCGCGCAGGCTCACCTTGTCCAGGCCGTCGACGGCGGACAGTTCGGTGATCTGCTCGGTGCTCAGCCCGACCGTGGGCACCCCGCCGTGGACCCCGATCGTGGCCGGGACGACGCCCGCCGCGCGCAGCTGCCGCTCCGCCTCCAGCGCGACGGCCAGGTTGCGCGGCCGGGGCAGGCCGTGGGTGAAGATGGTCGACTCCAGGGCCACCACGGGCCGGCCTTCGGCGAGGGCCCGGGCGACCTCCTCGGAGACCTGGACGGCGGGAGCGGTGGGCGGAAGTCCGGTCATGAGGCGAACTCTCTGTGAGGATTCCACTGCGGTGGGCGACGCGTCGTTCAGCGTAGGGACGGTTCGCACCGGAATCCAGAGTGCGTCCGACCGGGAGGCCACCCGCGACACCGAGAGCACCGAGAGCGCCCGGAGCGCCCGGGGCACCCGGGGCACCCGGGGCACCCGGGGCACCCGGGGCACCCGGGGCACCCGCGACATCAACAGCACTGACGGCGCCAATCCTTGACGCCGACATGCCATCACCGGAAGGATTCCCGGATCATCCGACCGGCCCGCGGCACCCGCCCGCGGGCCGCCCGACCCCGGGAACCCGCCTTGGCCCTGCGCCCGTTGCTCCGCCGCGCCGCCGGTCTGATCGGCGCCGCCGTCCTCACCCTGGCCGGCACCCTCACCGCCGCCGGCCCGGCCCACGCCGACTTCGGCACCGACTACCACGACCCGGTCACCGCCACCAAGCCGCTCACCCGCCCCGACACCCGCTCCTGCACCGTCGAGGCGATGCACGAGCGCGAGTTCCGCAACGGGTACGGCAACCCGCCGGACACCCCGTACCGCACCACCCTCACCCCGCCCGCCGACTGCGCCGGCCCCTGGTCGGCGGTGGTCCTGGACCTCCACGGACAGGTCGCCGGGCGGCAGTTCGACCGGATCTTCAGCGTCCGCGTCGGCGGCGTCCAGGTGCTGCTCTCCTCCACTCCCGAGCCGTCCAAGGACGGCATCGCCTGGAACCTCGAGCACGACGTCACCCGCTACGCCCCGCTCTTCACGGGCGGCCCGCAGGAGTTCTCCTTCGACCTCGCCAACGTCACCGACGCCACCTACACCGGTGTCTTCACGATCACCGCGAGCCTGACCTTCTACACCGCCGACGACCGCCGGCCCGCCGCCCCCACCGCCGACCGACTGCTCACCACCGGACCGTTCGGGCTCACCCAGGCCGCGCCCACCGCCGGACGCGAACTCACGTTCCCGCAGAACCTCGAACGCCTCACCGCCGAGGTGTACGCCCGGGGCGGCGGCGCCTGCGAGGAGTTCGCGTACGCCTCCGCGCCGGACGCCTTCGCCGCCGCCAACCCGGGCACCGGCATCTGCGGCAAGGGCCCGTTCCGCGAGCTGCGGCTGACCGTCGACGGCCGGGTGGCCGGCGCGGTCTGGCCGTACCCGGTGATCTACACCGGCGGCTGGGACCCGCTGCTCTGGCGGCCCGTACCCGGTGTCTTCGCCTTCGACCTGCCCGCCTACCGGCTCGACCTCACCCCGTACGTCGGGCTGCTGCTGGACGGTCGGCCGCACACCGTGGGCGTCACCCTGAACACCGCCGAGGCTCAGAGCAACGACCTCTGGACCGGCCAGGTCAACCTCTTCGCCGAGACCGACCACGGCGCCGCCCGCACCACCGGACAGCTCACCGACCACCGGGTCGCCCCGGAGGCCACCGTCGCGACCGACCTCGCCGACCACGGCGCCGGCAGCGGCGACTGGACGGTCACCGCGGCCCGCAACGACCTCGCCCGGGGCTGGGTACAGACCTCGCACGGCCGGATCACCACCGAGGTCCGCGACGAACTCGCCTTCCGCTCCACGCAGCGGCTGCGCGACTCGGGCAATGACATCTCGCTGCGCAACGGCACCGACCTCACCCGCACCACCGCCACCTGGGGCGGCGGCCCGCACCGCACCACCACCGTGCACGAGGGCGAACCGCTGGACGTCGACTACCGGGTGAGCCGCGACGCGGCCGGCAACACCGACCAGACCACCGCCATGGACCTCGGCTACCACCGCGAGACCACCGCGGCGACCGGCGGCCACGTCACCGAGCGCTCGACCGTCGACCACACCCTGCGCCCCACCGCCCGGCGGCACGACGGCGACCGCACCGTCCGGACCGGCAGCAGCGCCGAGGAGTACCGCAGCACCGGGCCGGAGGGGCCGTACCGCCGGACGCTGAACTTCGTGGACGGCTGGCCGCGCTCCTGAGCGCCGCGCCCCGGCCGCCGTCCCCTCACCGCGCCCTGGCCGCCCCTCGCCCGCCCCTCAGTGCGCCCCGGGTTCACCCCCCGCCGCCCGAGTTGCGAAAATTGTCGGATTCATGCTGTTCACCCCTGGTGCACGGCCCGTAGGAGGCGCATGATGGGAGGTGGACCTGCGAGGTAGCTGAAGGAAGTTCGACCGCAGGAGGCAGTGGCGACGGATCGAGACGGATCAGGGTCTGCCGCTGGATAACTACCTCGGTCGACGATCGAACTACCGGCCGGAGGACGTCACGTCCGGAGGCCACCCCCACCTCGTGGGTTCCGCGCGTCCACGGAGCATCCCCTCGGCCCCGTGGACGCGCTGCGTGGTGCTCCCATGGACGACTCCCCCGCCTCGGCCGCCCGCTACCGCGCCCCCGCCGCCCAGCCCATCTCCCAGGCGTGCACCGCGATCCCGACCCGGTTCGCCACCCCGAGCTTGCGCTGGATGCTGGCGACGTGGGTCTTCACCGTTCCCGGCGAGATGAACAGCTCCGCGGCGATGTCCGCGTTGGTGCGGCCCGCGGCGACGTGCCCGGCGATCTCCACCTCCCGCTCGGTCAGCGGCACCACCGGCGCCGACCGGCCGCGCTCCGGACGGCGCGGCGCCGTCACGTGCCGCAACAGCCGGACGGTGACCGACGGGCTGATCAGGCTCTCCCCGTCCGCCGCCGCCCGCACCGCCTCGGCCAGCAGGGACGGGCCGGAACGCTTCAGCAGGAAGCCGGACGCCCCGTGCTGTAGGGCCGGGTACACGTACTCGTCCAGGTCGAAGGTGGTCAGCACCACCACCCGCACCGGCTCGGCCACGCCCGGCCCGGCCAGCCGCCGGGTCAGTTCCAGTCCGTCCATCCGCGGCATCCGGACGTCCACCAGCGCGACGTCCGGCCGCAGTTCGGCCGCCAGCTCCAGCGCGGCCAGCCCGTCCGCCGCCTCGCCCACCACCTCGATGTCCGGCTGGGCCGTCAGGATCCTCCGGACACTGCGCCGGACGGCCTCCTGGTCGTCAGCGATCAGGGTGCGGATCACCCGCGGGCCCTCGCCGTTCGTACTCGTCACGACCAGCAGTGTGGCGCACGGGTGACGGACGGGAAAGTTCACGCGGCGGAACCGGCCCGGTTCACCTTCGTCGGATGGGCTGGCCGCCATGACTGATTCCAGTGGACGTCCCTCCGTCAGCAGGCGCGGGCTCCTGGCCGGTGCGACCGGTGTCGGCCTCGGTGGTGCCGTCTCCCTCTCCGGCGTCTCGGCCACCCCCGCCGCCGCCTCCCCGCTGCTCTGGCAGCGGCCGGACCGCTCCGGCGCGCCCCGCGTGGCCGGCCTGCACCTCCAGTTCGGCTCGGACGCCTCGCGCGAGGTGGTGGTCTCCTGGCACACCACCCGGTCCGTCGGCAACCCGCGTGTGACGTACGGGACTTCGAACAACGGCTTCGGCCGGACGGTCCAGGCCTCGACCCGCACCTACCGGGACGCGGCCTCCGGCACCGAGGTCCAGGTGCACCACGCCCGGCTGACCGGCCTGCACGCCGACACGGATTACGTCTACGCCGCCGTCCACGACGGCACCACCCCCGAACTCGGCACCGTCCGCACCGCCCCGCGCGGCCGGTCCGCCTTCACCTTCACCAGCTTCGGCGACCAGGGAACCCCCACCCTCGGCAGGAAGACCGCCACCGGCTACGTGAACGACAACCTCGGCAGCCCGGCCGCCGGCGACACCACCGCCGGGGTCGAGCGGATCGCCCCGCTGTTCCACCTGCTCAACGGCGACCTCTGCTACGCGAACATCGCCACCGACCGGGTCCGCACCTGGTCCGACTGGTTCGAGAACAACAGCCGCTCGGCCCGCCACCGCCCCTGGATGCCCGCGGCCGGCAACCACGAGAACGAGAAGGGCAACGGGCCGATCGGCTACGGCGCCTACCAGGCGTACTTCGAACTCCCGGACGCCCGCTCCGACGCCGAGACGCACGGCCTGTGGTACTCGTTCACGGCCGGCTCGGTACGCGTGATCAGCCTCAACAACGACGACGTGGCCTACCAGGACGGCGGCAACAGCTACGTCCACGGCTACTCCGGCGGCGCCCAGCAGCGCTGGCTGGAGCGGGAGTTGATCGCGGCCAACGCGGACCCGGGGATCGACTGGATCGTGGTCTGCATGCACCAGGTGGTGATCTCCACCGCCGACAAGTTCAACGGCGCCGACCTCGGCGTCCGCGAGGCCTGGGTGCCGCTGTTCGACAGGTACGGCGTGGACCTGGTGGTCTGCGGCCACGAGCACCACTACGAGCGCTCGCACCCGATCCGCGGCCAGCAGCCGACCGACACCCGCACGCCGATCCCGGTCTCCACCCGGACCGGGACCATCGACACCACCAAGGGCACCGTCCACATGGTCATCGGCGGCGGCGGCACGTCCGTCCCGTCCAACCAGCTGTTCTTCAACCCCGCCAAGGCCCGGGTGATCACCGGCGTCGGCGCCGTCGACCCGGCCACCGGCAAGCGCCCGCCGGTGTACGTGATCGAGGACGCCCCCTGGTCCGCCTTCCGGGACGCCGACAACCCGTACGGCTTCGCCTCCTTCGACGTCGACCCGGGCGGCCGCGACGGGCGGACCACCATCGGCGTCACCTACTACTCCGTCAGCGGCCCGTACGGGGACCTCGTCCCGGTCGACCGCTTCACCCTGACCCGCCCGCGCGGCAGCCGCGGCGGCGGCCGGGTCCTCTGAGCCTCCGAGCGCACCCGGGGATGGCACCGAGCGGTGCCGCCCCCGGGTGCGCTCGTCTCAACACCCCGGCAGGGAGCAGCTGACCCGCCAGCCCGTGGGGGTGCCCGGACCGGCGGTCAGCGAGCCCCCGTGGGCGGCGGCGCGGGCGGTGAGTCCGGCCAGACCGGTGCCGCCGGCGCCGGGACGGCGGCGCAGCAGTGGCTTGCGGGCGGGGCCACCGCCGTCGGTGACGGTCAGCTCGACGGCGCCGTGCTCGCCGGGGGCCACCCGGACGGTGAGCTCGGTGGCCTGCGGGGCGTGCCGGCGGATGTTGGTGAGCGCCTCCAGGACCACGGCGTACGCGGTCGCCTCGGCCTCGGCGGAGAGCCGGCCGGCGGTGCCGGGCGCCAGCTCGGCGGTGGCGCGCAGGGCGCCGGTGGAGCCGAACCGGGCGACCAGCTCGGGAAGGTCGGCCAGGCCCAGCCGACGCGTGGTCGCTCCGCCCGCCTGCCCCTCCCGGTCCGACGGGTCGGGGCTGTCGGGGCTGTCGGAGCCCCCGGACCGGGAGGAGCAGGAGGAGCCGTCGGACCGGAAGGAGCGGTCGCCCCGGCCGCCGTGGCCGCTCGGCTCGCGCAGGGCGCCGACCATCTCGTCCATCGAGTCCAGCGCCCGCAGCCCGGCCTCCTCCAGGCGGCGCAGCAAGGCGGCCGTCTCCTCCGGCTCCTGGTCCGGGAGTTGGCCGGCCTGGGCCTCCAGCACGATGCCGGTGATCTCGTGGGCGACGAAGTCGTGCAGCCCCCGGGCCACCTCCAACCGCTGTTCACGCCGGGCCCTGGCCACCGCCCGCTCCCGGCGGGTGTCCAGGACCCGCAGGTAGAGGGCCGCCCCCGCGACACCGAGCAGCGGCAGCAGCGAGAGCAGAACCCCGACCACCGGCCCGGCCACACCGCCCTGCGGCGTCCGCAGGGCGAACCGCAGCGGCAACAGCACGGCCGCCGACCCGACCAGCCCGCCGACCGGGCCGGCCCAGCGGTCGGGCAGCCGGCGGACGGCCCGGAAGAGCAGCCCGAGCAGGGCGAGCCACTCGAACGGCAGCCAGAACGCGGGCAGCCGGTACGGACCCGCGTAGACCACGTCGACCAGCAGCGAGGCCCCGGCCGCCACCCCGGCGGCCGAACCGAGCGTGATCCGCCCGGCGGGCCAGGGCAGCAGCGCCGCCACCGCGGCGAGCACCGCCGTCAACGCGAGCAGCGCGGCCGCTCCCCGGGCCTCCGGTTGCGCCAGCAGGACGGGCGCCGACAGGGCGAGCGCGGAGACGGCGGCGAGCGGCCGACGGATCCGGGCCGACCGCGACCGCGCGGGATCGGGGTGAGCGAGGGCAGAGTCGGTGCGCACCCGGCCGAGCCTACGGGCAGCTCCCCCGGGGGAGGCGGAGTCCTCCTCAGGAGGGACCGGTCCGGCGCCAACTCCCCTCCGCAGCGGGAGGTCTGCACGACCGGGCGCGAGCATGATCGGTGGCGTCGGAACACCCACGTCGGAGACACACACGTCGGAAGCACCCGCGTCGAAACACCCACGTCGGACATCCGCACCACACGCTCGCACCGGACACCCGCGTCGGACCAGTCACGCGGAACACCCCCGCCGAAGGAGACCCGAACCGCCATGAACCGCCGCTTCGCCACCGCAGCAGTCTCACTCCTCCTGCTCGCCGTGACCGCCGCCACCGCCGCACCGGCCGCCGTCGCGGAACCGGTCCCGGCCGAGTCGGCCACGGTACCGGTCAGCGCGTCGGTCCGCGCCGGGGAACCGGCCGCCGCGGCAGGCGACTTCGGGCCGGTCGCGGTGCGCGGCACCGGCGACACCGTCCTCACCGCCGCCTTCCAGGGCTTCGAGGGCGACCCGGTGCGGATCTCGGTGGACGCCCGCGCCGCCACCAACACCGATCCGCGCAGCACCGCGGGCCACTTCCACGTCCGTCACGTGCACACCGACGGCCGGCTGGTCGCCGACTTCGAGGGCGACGTCACCTGCCTGGCCGTCGGCGGCCGGGGGGCCATCGCCACCGGGGTGGTCACCAAGGGCGAGGCGCCGTGGTTCCCGGGCCTGGAGCTGGTCGGCCAGAAGGTCGCGCTCTCGGTGGAGGACAACGGGCGGCACGGGGACCGGATGGGCTGGGTCTGGGGCGCGTTCGGCCAGCCGGTGTCGGACTGCCAGGGCACGGTAGCGTTCATCCGCACGACCAGTGGTGACTTCTCCGTGCGCAGCTGACACCCGGCCGACCGGGCCCACCTGGGCCGCTCGGGTCCGACCGGGGGCTGCGCACGCCGTCCGAGCACCCGCAGACCTGGAGGCCCCGTTGTCCCTCGACCATCCGAGCACCCCGCCGGCGGCGGGCGCGGGGTTCAACGACCTTACAGGGGAGGGCCGTTGAACCCCGTTCCCGACCGGCGGCCGCCCGACTACGCCCGGCTCGCCGCCGTCGGGCCGTACTTCGCGCTGGACACCTCGCCGACCGGGCGGCCGCCCGAGGGCTTCCTGCCGCTGGCCGAGCTGTACGGCACCGGACCGGACGCGCCGCTGGCGGCGCGGCTGCGGGTGGTGGCGCGGCGACTCGGCACCGGCGAGCTCCGGGTCGCCGCCTCGATCCTGCATCTGGGGCTGGCCGCCCGCTTCTGGTCGGTGGGGCTGGGCTCGGCCGTCCTGCTGGGGACGGTCCCGACCCTGGAGCACGCCTGGGTACGGATCCCGGACCAGGGCCCGCTCGACCTGTGGACGCCACCCGAGCCCGCCCCGAAGGCCGCCGGCACGCTGGCCGACCAGCTCCACGAGGCCGTCCTGCTGGGCCAGTTGGCGCCGCTCGCGGAGGCCGTCCGGGCCGCCGCCCCGCTCTCCCCCCGCCTGCTGCTCGGCAATGCCGCCTCCGCGCTGGCCGGGACGCTGCGGGTTCTGGACGCCCATGCACCGGACGCCGCACGGACCTTGGCAGCGGAGCTGCTGGAGCGTCCGCCGCTGGCCGGATCGGGCACCCTGTGCACCGGGCCGCGCGGCACGGCGTTCCGGCGGAACAGCTGCTGCCTCTACTACCGGGTCGGTCCGGGTGCCGGGCTCTGCGGGGACTGCTGCTTCAGCACGCCGCCCGGCCGCGGGAAGCGGAACGAGTAATACCTTCACAAATGAAGGTCATATGCCCTTCCGTCGACGTCAGCCGCGCACCACGGCCCAGTCCACCGCCGCCGACGGCACCCCGGCCCGCTCGGCCGCCGGATCCGCGAGCAGCCCGCGTGCCAGCGAACCCACCGGCAGGACCGGGGTGGTGGCGGCCAGTACCCTCCCCTCCCCGTCGAGCAGCGCAGCGTCGCCGGGCAGCGCCCGCAGCGGCGGCACCAGCAGCCGCTCCAGCGCGGCCAGCGGCACGTCCCCGGCCGCCACCCCGACGAATCCCGCGCCCGGGACGACCACCGGCCGGGCGCAGCACAGCACGTACCGGTCGGCACAGAGCAGGTCGACCTGCGGCCCGGCCACCGCGGACCGCCCCTCGTCCCGGGGCCGGGCGAACCAGGGCAGCACCCGGTAGTCGTAGAACTCGGCGTCCGCCGGGTCGAGTGCGAGCCGCAGCCGTCGCTCCCCCGTCCCGCGCGCGCCGCGGTACCACCACTCCACGTGCAGGTCGGCGTCGGCGAGCGCGCCGGGCGCCACGACCGCTCCGCAGCCGAACCAGCGCGAGCCCGGCCGCGCCAGCAGCTCACTCACCACCCCGTGCACCGCGGCGAGTTCGGCCGCGGCGGGCCGCCGCCCCTCGGTGGCCGCCCGGGTCCAGCAGTCGGCCGCGGCCGCCCGCAGGCCGTCCAGTTCGGCGAGCACCGCGTCGACGGCGACGGCGACCTGCCGGGCGCACCGCTCGACGGCGGCGGACCCGCCCAGGACGGGCCCCGGGGCGACGGACTCACCCGGGACGGCCCCGCCGACGGCTCGGCCCACGGGCAGGCTGGTGCTGAACGCGCTGGTCATGACGGCTCCGGCAGCGAGGGAGGGATCCGGGAACGACGGCAGGGCCCCCGGCTCAGCCGTCGTCCGCCAACTCCAGGTGCCGCCGGACCAGATGGTGCACGCAGGCCACCGCGTGCGCCTCGGCGGCGGCCCGGGCGCCGGCCGCGTCGCCGGCCAGCACGGCGACCAGGATCTCCCGGTGCTGCTCGGCGAAGCGTTCCTGGTCCGGCCCGTGCGGGGCGGGCAGCCAGAGCAGCGGGCCGAGTTCGGCCTGGAGCCGGACGGCGAGCTGGGTGAGCCGCACCGACTGGGCGGCGACGGCGAGTTCGATGTGGAAGCGGGCGTCGGCGCGGCGCTGTTCGGCGGGCCCGGCGGCGTCGCGCAGGTCGTGCACCAGCCGGGTGAGCCGGGGGCCGAGGTCGGCCGGGGCCCGCTCGGCGGCGAGCCGGGCGGCGGTGCCGAAGACGGCCAGTTCCTCGTCGCCGAGGTCGCGCAGGTCGACGGTGGCGAGGTCGCGCAGCCGGGCGAGCTGGAGGTGTTCGGAGCCCTCGGCGGGGGTGCGGACGAAGCTGCCGCCGTTGCGTCCGCGCCGGGTCTCGATCAGCCCGGCCTCGCGGAGCAGGGCGAGGGCCTCGCGGACGGTGCCGTTGGCGACGCCGAGCTGGTCGGCCAGGTCGTTCTCGCTGGGCAGTTGGTTCCCGTCGGCGACCAGCCCGAGGGCGATCGCCTCGGTGATCCGGCGGGCCACCGCGTCGGCGCGCCCGAGGTCGGCGAGCGGCGCGAGGACGGCGCTGAGCAGCGGGGTCGCACTGCCGATGGTCGTCACACCGTTCCCCTCCTCGGTAGCCCGTCGCCGGGTCGTCGCCGGGTCCGCACCGGGCCGTCGCCGGATCACCCCGGACCGGATGTCTCCCGCAGGGTACCCCCGGTCTGGCGCGCACTCTTGCCGCTAGAAACTCAATCTCGTATGTTTTCCCGCAACCTCGGCCCGAGCAGCGCCCCACAGCACCCCGCAGCATCCCGCAGCGCTCCCCCACGCATCACGACACGTTCCCAGGAGCAGGTCATGACCGATGCCAGTGCACGTGCCACCGTCCACTCCCCCGACCCGGACGCCGAACGGCTGGCCGCCCTCGGCTACACCTCCGAGTTCAAGCGCGACATGAGCCTCTGGGCGAACTTCTCGCTCGGCTTCACCTATCTCTCCCCCGTCGTCGGCGTGTACACGCTCTTCGCCTCCTCGCTCCAGACCGCCGGGCCGCCGATGGTCTGGAGCTTCCTGATCGCGGGCCTCGGCCAGCTGCTGGTGGCTCTGGTGTTCAGCGAGGTGGTCGCCCAGTTCCCGGTGGCCGGCGGGGTGTACCCGTGGGCGCGCCGGCTCTGGGGCCGCACCTGGGGCTGGCTGACCGGCTGGGTCTACCTGCTGGCGCTGATGTCCACCATCGCGGCCGTCTCCTACGGCGCCGGCCCGTACGTGGCCGCCCTGCTGGGCGTCGAGCCGAGCACCGCGACGACCGTCTGGTGCGCGCTCGGCCTGCTGGCGCTCGCCACCGTGATCAACCTCGGCGGCACCCGGGTGCTGTCGGCGGCGGCCGTGTTCGGCTTCGCCGCCGAGCTGCTCGGCGCCCTGGCGGTCGGCGCCTGGCTGCTGCTGACACACCGCTACCACGGCCTCGGTGTGGTCTTCGACCGCTTCGGCGCGGGCGGCGACGGCGACTACACCGACGCCTTCCTGGCCGCCGGACTGATCGCGGTCTTCCTGTTCTTCGGCTTCGAGGCCTGCGGCGACGTCGCCGAGGAGGTGCCCGACCCGGGTCGACAGATCCCAAATCGATGCGGCGCACCATCTACGTCGGCGGCGCGGCGGCGATCGGGGTCAGCCTGGCGCTGGTGATGTCGATCCAGGACATCGGCGCGGTGGCCTCCGGCGACGACAAGGACCCGGTGGCCAAGGTGCTGCACGACGCCTTCGGTTCGGCCGGCGCCCGGGTGGTGATCGGCGTGGTGCTGATCTCCTTCCTGTCCTGCGTGCTGAGCCTCCAGGCGGCGGCGAGCCGGCTCGCCTACTCCTTCGCCCGGGACCGGATGATCGTGGGCAGCCGGCTGCTGGCCACCGTCTCGGACCGGCTGCGGGTGCCGCCGTACGCGCTGCTGCTCGCCGCGGTGCTGCCCGGTGTGATCATCGTGGCCGCCTCGGCGCTCTCCGAGGGCGCCCTCACGGAGATCATCTCCTTCTCCAGCATCGGCATCTACCTGGCCTTCCAGATGGTGGTGCTGGCCGCCCTGCGGGCCCGGCTGCGCGGCTGGCGCCCGGGCGGGGACTTCCGGCTCGGGCGCTGGGGCCTGGCGGTGAACATCGGCGCACTGGTCTACGGCGTCGCGGCGATCGTCAACATCTGCTGGGGCCGCACCCCGGACGCCGCCTGGTACGACAACTACCTGGTACTGCTCTCGGCGGTGGTCGTGCTGGCGGCCGGCGGCCTCTACCTCCTGCTGGCCCGTCCGCACCTGCGCGGCGACGCCCCCTCGGGCGACGCCGCGGCCGCGGCCGAACCGGCCGGGGTGCGGGCATGACCGGGCTCCCGCTGGACGGCGTCCTGGTGGCCGACTTCGGCCGGGTCCTCGCCGCGCCGTACCTGACCATGCTGCTGGCCGACCTCGGCGCCGACGTGATCAAGGTCGAGCAGCCCGGCACCGGTGACGACACCCGCGCCTGGGGCCCGCCGCACGCCCAGGGCGAGGCCACCTACTTCCTCTCCGTCAACCGCAACAAGCGCTCCCTCACCCTCGACCTGCGCGACCCCGCCGACCACGCCCGCGCCGTCGAACTCGTCCGCCGCGCCGACGTGCTGGTGGAGAACTTCCGCCCCGGCACGATGGCCCGCCACGGCCTCGGCCCGGACCGCGCCCAGGCCCTCAACCCGCGGCTCGTCTACTGCTCCATCACCGGCTTCGGCCCCGGCAAGGGCGCCGAACTGCCCGGCTACGACCTGCTGGTGCAGGCCGTCGGCGGACTGATGTCGGTGACCGGCCCGGCCCCCGGCGAGCCGGTGAAGACCGGCGTCGCCCTGGTGGACGTGCTGACCGGACTGCACGCGGCGGTCGGCGTGCTGGCCGCGCTGCGCGAACGCGAGACCACCGGCCGGGGCCAGCTGGTGGAGCTGAACCTGCTCTCCACGCTGCTCTCCGGCCTGGTCAACCAGTCCGCCGGCTACACCCTGGCCGGCGCGGTGCCGGGCATCCTCGGCAACCGCCACCCGTCCATCGCCCCGTACGAGGTGTTCACCGCCGCCGACCGCCCGCTCGTCGTCGCGGCCGGCAACGACCGGCAGTTCGCGGCGCTCTGCCGGGGTGTGGGCGCCCCGGAGCTGGCCGGCGACCCGCGCTTCGCCACCAACTCCGACCGGGTCGCGCACGTGGCCGCGCTGGCCCGCGAGCTCTCCGCCAGGATCGAACGCCACACCGCCGCCGAGTGGTTCGCGGTGCTCACCCCGCTCGGCGTGCCCTGCGGACCGGTCAACGACCTGGCCGGGGCCTTCGACCTCGCCGACTCGCTCGGCCTGCGGCCCCGGGCGCCGGTGCCCGGACCGGACGGCCGCCCACTGGACCTGGTCGCCAACCCGATCGGCCTCTCCCGCACCCCGCCCCGCTACCAGCTGCCCCCGCCCCGGCTCGGCGAGCACACCGCCGAACTGACCGCCTGGCTGGACACCCCGTACGACGGGCCCGCGCACCACAAGCCTCCGCACGCCGAAGCCCCGCACGACGGAGCGCCGCACGAAAAGCCCCTGCACGACGAGGACTTCGAGGACCGCCCATGAGCACCCCGCACGACACCGACGCCAGCACCGACGCCAACACCGGCACCGGCACCGGCACCCGCACCGGCAACGGCACCCGCACCCGCACCCGCACCCGCACCGCCATGTCCGACCCGCTCGACCTGATCGACTTCGCCACCCTCCTCACCGACGAGGAACGCGAGATCCAGGCCACCGTCGCCCGGTTCCTCGCCGACCGGGTCCGCCCGCACCTGCCGGAGTGGTTCGACAACGCCCACTTCGCCCGCGAACTCGCCCCCGAGCTGGGCGCGTTGGGCCTGCTCGGGATGCACCTGGAAGGCTACGGCTGCGCCGGCGCCAACGCCGTCTCCTACGGCCTGGCCTGCCTCGAACTCGAGGCCGCCGACTCCGGCTTCCGCAGCTTCGTCTCGGTCCAGGGCTCGCTCTCGATGTACTCGATCCACCAGTGGGGTTCGGAGGAGCAGAAGCAGCAGTGGCTGCCCGGGCTCGCCGCCGGCACCGCGATCGGCTGCTTCGGGCTCACCGAGCCGGACTTCGGCAGCAACCCGGCCGGGATGCGCACCCGCGCGGTGCGCGACGGCTCGGACTGGATCCTCGACGGCACCAAGATGTGGATCACCAACGGCGGCATCGCGGACGTCGCCACCGTCTGGGCGAACACCGAGGACGGCGTACGCGGTTTCCTGGTGCCGCGCGGCACGCCCGGCTTCACCACCCGCGACATCAAGCAGAAGCTGTCGCTGCGCGCCTCGGTCACCTCCGAACTGCACCTGGACGGCGTCCGGCTGCCCGCCGAGGCGCAGCTGCCGGGCGCGAAGGGGCTGCGCGGTCCACTGTCCTGCCTGAACGAGGCGCGGTTCGGCATCCTGTTCGGCGCGGTCGGCGCGGGCCGGGACTCGCTCCAGGCGGCGCTGCGGTACGCGGACTCCCGGGTCCAGTTCGACCGGCCGATCAGCGGATTCCAGCTGACCCAGCGCAAGTTCGCCGACATGGCGCTCGCGCTCGGCAACTCCGCGCTGCTGGCCGTTCACCTCGGCCGGCTCAAGGACGGCGGGCGGCTGCGGCCCGAGCGGGTCAGCGTCGGCAAGCTCAACAACGTGCGGGAGGCGCTGGCGATCGCCCGCGAGTGCCGCACGGTCCTCGGGGCCAACGGCATCTCGCTGGAGTACTCGCCGATCCGGCACGCCGGCAACCTGGAGTCGGTGCTGACCTACGAGGGCACCAGCGAGATCCACACCCTGGTGGTCGGCCAGGCGCTCACCGGGCAGGCCGCCTACTGGTAGGCACGCCCCGGGAACCCGGGAACGACCCCGGGACCACCCTCGGGAACGCCCTCGGGACATGCCGAGGCCCGCGTCCGGCTTGTCCGGAGCCGGACGCGGGCCGCCCCGTTCCCACCCGGTGCCGATGCCCTTGGCGCCGGGTGGAGTTTCCGGGGGCGATCAGACCGCGACCGCCTCCTCCACCTCCTCCTGCGCCTCCTGCGGCGTCTCCACCGGACGACGCCCACGGCCCTCGTACACCGCCGCGGCCACCAGGGCGGCCCCGCCGAGCAGCAGCCAGACCAGCAGGGTCACGACGTGTCCGCCGAGGCCCGCGCCGCCGTCGAAGTACAGGATGCTGCGCGCGCCCTCCAGGAAGCCCGCGCCCGTCCAGAACCCGTGCAGGCCACCGAAGAACCCGTTCTGCAGTTCGGGCCGGTAGATACCGCCGGAGGAGGTGAAGTTCAGCATCACGAACAGCACCATCAGGGCCAGCGTGGTCCACTTCTTCAGGAAGCCGTGCAGGCCTATGCCGATCAGCACGATGCCCGCCGAGTAGAGCCAGCCGAGCGCCCAGATCGCCGCGTAGTCGTGGTCGACCACGTGGAAGACCGGCCCCGCGGTGACGATCCCGATCACGCTGACCACCAGCGAGACGGCCACTCCGACCAGCGCCCGGACCTTCAGGCTCAGCCCCGCGCCGGCCGCGCCGATCGCCGCGACGCTGGCGTAGGAGCCGATGCTCAGCGCGACCAGCAGGAAGAACAGGCCCTGCCCGGTCGGGTCGCCCTCGGCCGGGGTGGTCAGGTCGGTCACGTGCAGCGGCACGCCCTGCTGGTCGGTGACGTTGGTGAACACCGCCGTGGCGGCCACCACCGAGGTGTCCGAGTTGCCCTTGGCGACGATCAGTTCGGGGCTCCTGGGGTCGGGGACGAAGGCGCCCACCAGATCCCGGTCGCGCAGCTGCTGCTCGGCGGCGGCCCGGTCGTCCACGATGCGGACGTCGAGCGCGTCCCCGGCCCTGCTCTGGATCGCCTGCGCCAGGCCGTGCGCCTGCGGCGTGGTGCCGACCACGGCCACCTCGAGGTGGTGCGGCTCGGGCTGGTGGAAGGCGCCCTGGTAGGCCAGCGCCATGCCCAGGCACATCAGCAGCGGGGTGATCAGGTGGGTGGCCAGGTGCTTGAGCGAGTGCCCCAGGGTGGGCGCCGCGGCGGGGTTCCGGGGTGTGCTCATGGTGTTCGTACCGTCCTCCGGTGGTGTCTCTCGATGGCAAGAAGGTGGCAAATGCAACCAATGAGGGTGGTAAATGCAACCATCTATGGATGTAGCTTACAACTATCTGACATGGATCGAAAGCCGGGCCCCCGACCGGCGGGGATCCCGGCTCCGACCGCGGCGGCCGTCAGCCCAGCTCGAACACCCCGTACGAGAACCCGTCCGCCCGCAGTTCCCCGTCCACCAGCCGCACGCCCTGCACGTCCAGCGGCCGGACGCCCCGCGCCCATCGGGCGCCGCCCTCCGGCAGGCCCGCCAGCGGTACGGACGCCGGCTCCCGGCCCGGGTTGACCGCCACCAGGTACCGCCCGGCCCGGGTGTACACCAGCGGGTAGCCGGCGTGGCGGACCTCCAGCCCGCCGGCCGTGCCCAGCCCCGGGTGCGCCCGGCGCAGGGTGATCAGCCGCCGCACGGTGTGCAGCAGCGAGGTCGGGTCGGCGCGCTGGGAGAGCGCGTCCGGGCGGCGCGGGTCCGGGTCCACCGGCAGGTACAGCCGCTCGGGCGGAGCGCTGGAGAAGCCGGCGGTGGGGCCGGGCGTCCACTGCATCGGGGTGCGCGAGCCGGCCCGGTTGTACCGCGGGCCGAGCACGCTGCCCTCGGTGTCGGGCAGGCCCGGCAGGTAGCGCATGCCGATCTCGTCGCCGTAGTAGACGGCCGGGAGGGTGGGCCAGGTGAACAGGAAGGCGAAGGCGGGCGCGAGTTGCTCCACGGTGCGCGGGCCGGCGGCCAGGCGGGAGAAGTCGTGGTTGGCGGTGGGCAGCACGATGTGCCCGTTGCCCTCGGTGAGTTCGGCCGCGGAGCGCCAGGCGTCCAGGAAGGGTTGCGGGGTCCCGCGGCCGTCGGCCTCGAAGTAGCAGACCTCCTGGTGCCAGAACTCCTCGACCGTTCCGCCGTTGTTGTTCCAGAGCGACCGCAGGGGCAGGCCGTCGTCCTCCCCGCCGAAGTGCAGGAAGAAGTCCGCGTGGAAGCCGGCCGCGACGGCGGCGGCCGGGTCGCCCCACTCGGCGAGCAGGGCGGCATCGGGGTGGTTTCGGTCCAGCCAGTCGCGCAGTTCGGTCCAGAGCTTGGCGGTCTCCACCTTGCCCGGGTCGTCCTTGACCAGTGAGTACGCCATGTCCACCCGGAAGCCGGACACCCCGACGCCCAGCCAGTGCGCCATGATCTCGCGCAGCGCCGCCCGGTTGGCGCGCGGGCCGTCCGCGTCCACCGCCTGCCGCCAGGGCTCGTCCGAACTGCTGCGGGCGTAACCGAAGTTGATGGCGGGCTGACAGTCGAAGAAGTTCGGCCGGTACCAGCCGGGCCGGCTTCCGGGCGAGGCGACGAAGCCGTCCACCGGGCGGTCGGACCAGATGTAGCGGTGGTCGGACGGGTCCTCGACGGAGGCCAGGAACCAGGGGTGGCGGTCGGAGGTGTGCCCGGCCACCAGGTCCAACAGGACCCGGATGCCCTTGCCGCGGGCGGCCTCGACCAGGGCCGCCAGGTCATCGGTGCTGCCGTAGCGCGGGGCGGGGGTGAGGTAGTCGGTCACGTCGTACCCGGCGTCGCGGAACGGTGAGGCGAAGCAGGGGTTGAGCCAGACGGTGTCGACGCCGAGCCAGGCGAGGTGGTCCAGGTGCCCGGCGATGCCGGCGAAGTCGCCGATGCCGTCGCCGTCGGAGTCGGCGAAACTCTGCGGGTAGATCTGGTACAGGACGGCGTCGGCGAGCCAGTCGGGGCCGGGGCGGGTCGAGGTCATGGGCGGTTCCTCCTGCCGGGGTCCGGAGCCCCGGGCGCGGCCGGGCGGGGCTGAGCCGGGACGGGCTCGGCCGGGGCCGAGCCGGGTGCCCCCGATTCTCGTCCAATCCCGGCCGTCCCGACAGCCCGCCTCGCCCCGACACCGCCTCCTTCACGAGGCCTGCACCCGCACCGGCACCGCCACGAAGCCACCCCCGCCCCTACGAGCCCGCCTGACGAGTCCGTCGTACGAGCCCGTTCCACGGGTCCGCCCTACCCGCCCGCCCCCGCACAGGCCGCCGTGAACGCCCGGGCCCGCCGGGTGATCTCCGCCCAGTCCCCTGCCGCGACCGCGTCCGGCGGCACCACGTCCGTCCCCGCGCAGACCGCCAGCGCGCCGTGCGCCAGGAACTCGGCGGCGTTGCCCGCGTTCACCCCGCCGGAGGCCACCAGCGGCACATCGGGGTAGGGGCCGCGCAGGTCCTTGAAGTAGCCCGGACCGAACGCCCGGGCCGGGAAGATCTTGACGGCGACGGCACCGAGGTCCACCGCGTGCGCGACCTCGGTCGGGGTGAGCGCCCCGAGCACCACCGGCACCCGCGCGACGGCCGCCGCCTCGGCGACCTCGGGCCGGCAGCCGGGGGTGACCAGGAAGCTCGCCCCCGCCTCGACCCCGCGCCGGGCCTGCTCGGCGGTCAGCACCGTCCCGACGCCGACCCGCCAGCCGGCCTTCGAGGCCTTCCGTAGATGTTCCGTCACATCCGGTGTGGTGTAGGTGAATTCGGTGAGGTTGATGCCGCCCTCGGCGAGGGCGGCGCAGAGCGCGGCGGCGTCCGGGATCAGCGGTGCGCGGACCACCGCGATCACCGCTTCGTCGCGCAGCACCGAGAACTCGGCCGAGGCGGAGGGGCCGGTCGGCCCGGAAGGATCGGTGGGGGCGGCGAGCTCGCTCATATGGCCAGGGTTCCTCGATCGGTGCGGCGCAGGGCGCGCCCGGGACGGGCGCCGGTGGTGCGTCCCTGCCGGACGACGGCGGTGCCGTTGACGTACACGTACTCGATGCCCTCGGCGGGCAGCCGGGGGTCCTCGAAGGTGGCGGCGTCCCTGACCTTCTCGGGGTCGAGGAGCACCAGGTCGGCGTGGTGGCCGGGGGCGATCCGGCCGCGCCGGTCCAGCCCCAGCCGGGCGGCCGGGCGGCCGGTCATCCGGGCGATCGTCTCCTCCAGCGTCAGCACGCCCAACTCACGGCTGTAGTGGCCGAGGTAGCGGGGGAAGGTGCCCCAGGCCCGCGGGTGCGGCCGGGCCCCGACCAGCAGCCCGTCGCTGCCGACGGTGTGGAAGCGGTGGCGCATGATCGCCCGGACGTTCTCCTCGTGCCCGACGTGCTGGAGGATCGTCGTGGCCAGCTCGTCCCGGCGCAGCAGGTCCAGGAACACCTCGGTGCCGGTACGTTCCTCCTCGGCGGCCAGTTCGGCGACGGTCCGGCCGACCGTGCCGGCGAGCGAGGCCGAGCGGACGCCGGATATCTGGATCGTCGCCCAGTCGGTGACCACGCCGTGGCAGCCGTCGCTGCCCTTCTCCTCCACCTCGTAGCGGATCTTCGCGCACTGCGCGGGGTCGACGAGTCGCGCCAGCGTCGCGGCCGGGCCGCCCTCGGTGGCCCAACTCGGCAGCAGAGCGGCCAGGGTGGTGGATCCGGGCAGGTAGGGGTAGCTGTCCAAGGTGAGGTCGACTCCCTCGGCGAGCGCCCGATCGAGGAGTTCCAGCAGCTCGCCGGCCCGTCCCCGGTTGGGCCCGAAGTTCATCGTGGCGTGGGTCAGGTGCAGTGCGCAGCCGCTCCGCCGGGCGATCTCCACCATCTCCGCGTAGCCCTCCAACGCCCCCGCACCGTACGAGCGTTGGTGAGGGGCGTGGAAGCCGCCGTAGGCCGCGACGACGGTGCACAGCTCGATCAGTTCGGCGGTGTCCGCATACATCCCGGGGGTGTAACTGAGGCCGCTGGACATGCCGACCGCGCCGTCCAGCAGGCTCTTCGCCAGCGCCTGGCGCATCCGGTCGAGTTCGCCCGGGGTGGGCGGACGGTTGGCCCAACCCATGGCGAGCATCCGCAGCGTTCCGTGCGGGACGAGGTAGCAGGCGTTGACGGCGACCCCGGTGCGGTCGATCCGGTCCAGGTAGCCCGCGACGTCCCGCCAGTCCCAGTCGAAGCCGTCCGGATCGCCGTTCCAGCCCACGAGTTGGCGGCGCAGCGCGGGAAGCGTGACGTCGTCCACCGGGGCGTAGGACAGCCCGTCCTGGCCGAGGACCTCGCAGGTGACGCCCTGGGTGACCTTGGCCGGGTGCTCGGGCTCGCACAGCAGGGCGAGGTCGGAGTGGGCGTGCATGTCGATGAAGCCGGGCGCCAGGACCAGTCCGTCGGCGTCCACCGCGTCGGGTGCGTCGAGGCCCTCGCCGATCTCGGTGATCAGGCCGTCGGCGATCCGGACGTCGGCCCGGTAGCGCTCCGCGCCGGTGCCGTCCACCACGGTGGCGCCCCGGAAGACCGTCGCGCCCCTACCGCGAGGCCGGTCCTCGACGGCCGCTCTCTCCCCGGGCATCAGAAGAACGTCCTGACCAGGCCGGTGACCTTCGGCTCGGCCGCGTCCGCGGAGTCCAGCACCGGGACGGCCGTCCACTTGTCGAAGGCCGTGCACGGGTGCGAGACGCCCAGCCGCAGCACCGCGCCGATCGGCGCGAGGTCGCCCGCGTCGCGCAGGAAGGCGTGCTGGTCGTTGAGCGCGGTGATCCGGGCCGCCGTACCGGTCAACTCGGCTCCGCCGCGTACCCGTTGCGGCTCGGGCAGACCCTCGTCGAAGGGCAGGTCACGCTTGCCGGCGTCCAGCAGCGCGAGCTGCGGCTCGGGCCGGGAGACCACCCGGGCCCAGCCGTGCAGCGCGCCGCGGAACGGCGTCCGCCCGCCGTCCCGGGCGAGCGGCGAGATGCCCCGGTAGAAGCCGTCGTCGTGGGCGATGTACGCGCCCGAGCGCAGCACCACGAACGCCTCCGGCAGGTCCGCCAGCTCCTCGACCACCAGGTCGAAGTAGGCGCTGCCGCCGGCCGAGACCACCGGCCGGCTGCCGTCCGGGTAGGCGCTCGCCAACCGGCCGTGCAGGTCGCCGAGTTCCCGAAGGTAGCGGCGGACGGTGGCCAGTCCCTCGGCCGAGGCGTCGTGCGCGAGCGCGCCCTCGTAGCCGCCGACGCCCGCCAGGCGCAGGGTGGGGGCGCGCAGCACGGCGGCGGCGACCTCGACGGCGGCGTCCACACCGCGGGCGCCGGTCCGCCCGCCGGGGCCGCCGAGCTCGACCAGCACCTCGACCGGCCGCTCCGCCCCGGCGGCCCGCAGCGCCTCGTCCATCAGACGGACGCTCTCGGTGGAGTCGACCCAGGACAGGAAGGCGAAGTCCGGGTCGGCGGCGAGTTCGTCGGCGAGCCAGGCCAGTCCGGCCGGTTCGAGCAGGGTGTTGGCGAGCAGGATGCGCTGCACCCCGAAGGCCCGGGCGATCCGCACCTGGGGCAGGTTGGCGAGGGTGATGCCGTGGCTGCCGGCGTCGAGCTGCGCCTGCCAGAGGGCGGGCGCCATGGTGGTCTTGCCGTGCGGAGCGAGCGCGACGCCCGCCTTGGCGCACCAGTCGGCCATGGTGCGGACGTTGTGGTCGAGGGCGGCACCGTCGAGGGTGAGCAGCGGGGTGCCGAGCGAGGAGAGGATGGGGCCGGTGGCGAGCCACTCCCGCGTACTGCGGCCCCACGACTGCGGCGGAGCGGCTTTGAACCGCCAGTCGAGCGGTTCGTCGGCCAGGGCGGCCACCGCGCCGCGCGCGATCCCCGGTCCGCTGACGCTGCTTGCGAAAGTCTGCTCCACCGTCTTCCTCCATCCGCACAGGTTGCAACATGTGCAACGAGGGTTGCACATGCTGGCAGCACGGTTCTAGCATCGGCGCCGGATCACGGTCAACGGACCTGACTCCCGGTCAACGGGGTCGGCTCACGTGCGGCGCCCTCGGACGGCGCGGCACTCACCCGCTCACAGGCGGCGGAGCCGACCCGGTGGGCCCGCTCTCGACGGAACGGCCGCAGACGAGGAGCCCCGCACATGCCGCGACAGGACACCCAGGGCCCGACCCGCCCCGGCACTCCCCCGACGGCCGTGTGCGTGGGCGAGTCGATGGCCGTCCTGCTGCCGGACCGCCCGGGCCCGCTGGAGTCGGTGGAGAGCTTCCGACTCTCGGTCGGCGGCGCCGAGTCCAACGTGGCGGGCGCGCTGACCGCCCACGGCGTGCCGACCGCCTGGATCAGCCGGGTCGGCGACGACGGCTTCGGCCGCCGGCTGCTCGCCGAGGTCGCCGCCCGCGGCGTGGACGTCTCGGCGGTCGCGGTCGACCCGCACCGCCCGACCGGCCTCTACCTCAAGGAGGTCGGCGGAAGCACCGGCGACCGCCACGACCTCGGGCCCGGCCGCAGCCGGCTGCACTACCACCGGCGCGGCTCCGCGGCCGCCGCGCTCTCCCCCGACCTGCTCGCCGACCCGACCGCCGGCGCACTGCTGACCGGCGCCCGGCTGCTGCACCTCTCCGGCATCACCGCCGCACTCTCCGACGACTGCCTGGCCCTGCTGCGCACCCTGCTCGCCGACCGCCGCCCCCACCGCCTGGTCAGCTTCGACCTCAACTGGCGCCCCTCGCTCTGGCGCGAGCGCGACCCGGCCGTGCTGCCGCCGCTGCTGGACGCCGCCGACCTGCTGCTGCTCGGCTCCGACGAGGCCGAGGCCGCCTTCGGCACCGGCGACCCGGCCGCCCTTCGCCGCCGCTTCCCCGCACCGGCCACCCTCGTGGTCAAGGACGCCGCCCGCCAGGTGACCGCCCTGGAACGGGACGGTACGGCGGTCACCGAGCCGGCCCTCGCGGTCGAGGTGGTCGAGGCGACCGGCGCGGGTGACGCCTTCGCGGCCGGCTACCTGGCCGGCACCCTCCGGGGCCTGGACCAGCGGCGCCGGCTGCGACTCGGGCACCTCAGCGCCGCCTGCGCGCTGACCGCCCACGGGGACCAGGCCGAGCTCCCGGACGCCGCCGTCGTGGCCGCGCTGCTCGACGCCACCCCTGCCCAGTGGGCTGCCACCCGGGTCACCGCGGCGGGCATCACCGGCCCGGGCACAATGAGCAGGACCCCAAGCCCTCGAAGCGGAGCACGATGAGCCAGACCGTCACCCGCGCCCTGCGCATCCTCGCCGAGCTCGGTGAGGGCGAGCGCTCCCTCGACCAGCTCGCCGAGGTGCTCGGCGTCCACAAGACGACCGTGCTCCGACTGCTCCAGAGCCTCGAAGAGGAACGATTCGTCTATCGCGACGCGAGCTATCGCTACCACCTGGGCGCCGGCCTCTTCGCACTCTCCGGTCTGGCCCTGGAGCAGCGCGGCGTGCGCCGGATCGCCGCTCCGCACCTGGCCGAACTGAACGCCGCCACCGGCCAGACCGTGCACCTGGCCGCCTACGAGGGCGGCGAGGTGGTCTACATCGACAAGTTCGACTCCCGCCACCCGGTGCGGATGTACTCCCGGATCGGCCTGCGCGCCGCCCTGCACAGCGCCGCCGTCTCCAAGGTGCTGCTGGCCGACCTGCCGCTGCCCGAGCGGCGCCGGGTGGTGGCCGGGATCGACTTCACCCCGCACACCGAGCGCACCCTGACCACCCCCGAGGCCCTGCTCGCCGAGCTCGAGAAGGTCGCCGCCCAGGGCTGGGCGCAGGACCACGCCGAGCACGAGGCCTTCATCAACTGCGTTGCCGCGCCCGTCCGGGACGCCAGCGGCCGGGTGGTCGCCGCCGCCTCGATCTCCGTCCCGGACGTGCTCCTGCCGTACGAGCAGGTGCTGGACCTGCTCCCACAGCTGCTCGCCACCACCCGCGCCGTATCGGCCGACTGCGGCCGCCCCGACCACAACTGACGCATCGTCAATCGACAAGGAACCCGATGACCTCCGAGCACCCCCGGCCTTCCGAGAAGGCCGAGATCCGCACCGACGGCGCCCCCGCCCCCGCCTGGATGTTCTCCCAGGGTGTCCGCAAGGGCCCGATCCTCCAGGTCTCCGGCCAGGGCCCGCAGGACCCGGCCACCGGCGAGTACCTGCACCGCGGCGACGTGAAGGCGCAGACCCGCCGCACCCTGGAGAACGTCAAGGCCATCGTCGAGGCCGGCGGCGCCACCATCGAGGACGTGGTGATGTTCCGCGTCTACCTGACCAAGCGTGCCGACTTCCCGCTGATGAACGAGGTCTACGCCGAGTTCATCGACGAGAACATCAAGCCCGGCGGCGTGAAGCCGTGCCGCACCACCGTCTTCGTCGAGCTGCCGCAGGAGCCGATGCTGGTCGAGATCGACGCCCAGGCCGTCGTCGGCTGACGCACCGCCGCACCGAGGGGCCCGGACGCCGCAGGGCGCGTCCGGGCCCCTCGCCCGTCCGGAGGTCCGCTTGCCACACCCCCATCCGCACATTAGGTTAGGCTCACCTAATTTACTGGAGGTCCGTCCATGAGCCTGCCCACCGGCGACACCGAGGTCCCCGAGCCCACCACCGCCGAACGGATCCACAGCCTGCTCAGCGCGACCTCCTCGCTCACCGTCCGCGCCCTCGGCGAGCACCACCACCTGGACACCCCGGTCTCCGTGCACGGCTCCCGGCTGCGGCTGCGCACCGCCCTGGACGACCCGCTCACCACGGCCGTCGCCGGCGCCACCGACGGCCTCGCCGTCGTCCTGGACGTCACCGACGTCGCCCCCGTCGCCGTCCGCGACCGGGTCCGCGCCCGCCTCACCATGGCCGGGCGACTGCGGCTGGCCCACCTCGCCGACGACGGCCTCAGCGTGCACCTGCGGGTGGACGTCGCCCACGCCGTCCTCGCCACCCCGTACGGCACCGGCGCGATCACCGGCGCCGACCTCGCGCTCGCCGAGCCCGACCCACTGGCCCGGCACGAGGCCGCGCTGCTCACCCACTTCGCCGACGACCACGCCGAGGCGCTCGACGTCCTCACCCGGCTGCTCGACCCGGCCGTGCTCGTCCACGCCCCCGAGGTCCGCCCGCTCGCCCTGGACCGCCACGGTCTGGTCCTGCGCCTGGACCACCCGCACGGCCACCGCGACGTCCGCCTGGTCTTCCCCGAACCGGCCCGGGACACCGACGACTTCGGCCACCGGATGCACGATCTGCTGGCCGCCGCCCAGTACGGCCTGCCGGTCCACCGGCGCTGAACCCGGCGCGCCACGCCCCACCACCGCCGCACCGCACCGTCGCGACCGTCGCGCCGCCCGGTCACCGCTCGACCGCGTCCTCCAGCACCACGCGCCCGATCCGCGCGTACAGCTCCGGCCGCCACCGGCGCACCGCGAGTGCCAGCCCGATCCCGCCCGCGAACACCCCGGCCACCAGGAACGGGATCAGCCGGAACAGCAGCGTGTGCGCCGCCGCCCCGGCCACGGCGTCCTTGTTGAGCACCAGCAGCACCACCACCCCTGCCATCGCCACCCCGCCCACCAGCGGTGCGACCAGCGTCCGGAACCAGTGCGCGGTCTCCGGGTGCCGCCCCCGCACGTGGAAGTACCCGACCACGGCGAAGGAGCAGAGCGTCTGCACGACCAGGATCGCCATCGTCCCGAGCAACGCCAGCAGCGTGTACAGGTGCGCGTACGGGTCCATCCCGGCCGCCAGGAAACCCGCCACCAGCCCCACCGCGATCACCGACTGCACCACCGAGGCGACGTGCGGCGAGCCGTGCCGCGCATGGGTGCGGCCGAGCGCCGGGTGCAGCAGCCCCTCCCGGCCGATCGCGTACAGGTACCGGGCCGCGCACTGGTGGAAGGCCATCGCGCAGGCGAACGACCCGGTGACGACCAGCCATTGGAAGACCGTCACCGCCCAGGCCCCCAGGTGCACACCGAGCGGGTCGAAGAACAGGCTGTTGCCGTCCTTGCCCGGCACCGCGCCGCTCGCCACCGCGACCGCCTGCTCGACTCCGTTGCCGGACACGATCATCCAGGACACGAAGACGTAGAGCAGCCCGACACCGACCACCGACACCATCGTCGCCCGTGGCACCACCCGCTTGGGGTCGCGGGACTCCTCGCCGTACATCGCGGTGGACTCGAAGCCCACCCAGGACCAGAACGCGAAGAACAGTCCGAGCCCGGCCGCCGAAGCACCCGAACTCCCCACCCCCTTCAGCGCGTTCAGCGGGTTCAGGGCCCCGGCCAGGAGCCCGTCCGGCCCGCCGCCGGAGCACAGCACCGCCAGTGAGACCGCACTCAGCACCCCGATCTCCAGCACCAGCGCGACCCCGAGCACCTTGGCCGTCAGGTGCAGGTCGAACCAGCCCATCACGCCGATCACCGCCGCCCCGAACAGCGCGTACCAGCCCCAGCCCAGGTCCACGCCCAGCTGCGAACGGACCAGCCCGCGCAGCGAGTACGCGAAGAAGCCGAGCACCGCGGCCTCCGTGACGACGTACGCGAGCACGGCGAGCAGCCCCGAGGCCATCCCGACCACCCGGCCCAGCCCGTGCGAGACGTAGCCGTAGAACGCGCCGGCCGCGGTGATGTGCCGGGCCATCGCCACGTACCCGACCGAGAACACCGTCAGCACCACCGTCGCCACGATGTACGCGGCGGGCGCGCCGGCGCCGTTGCCCTGCCCGACGATGATCGGCAGGTTGCCGGTCATCGCGGTGATCGGGGCGGCGGTGGCGAGCGCCATGAACACCACACCGACCAGGCCGACCGAGTCCGCCTTCAGTCGGTCGACGCCGCCCGTCCCGGGCCGCTCCCGCCCGGCCGTCTCCCCCGCCACGCCCCCGCTCCGGACCGCCATCCGGCCTCCTCGCCTCGTGGACGCGCCCGACCGCCGGACCGGCCGGGGCGCTGACCGTCCGACAGCATGGCGCGCCGACGGCCCCCGTGCGGCGCGCGAGAACCCGCCGGAGCAGCCGAGTTGACGCCGCGTTCGACCACTCGAACGACACTCCGGGGCCGGCCGAACCCGCCCGGGCACGGGCCGGCCGGCGACCGGACGCCCCCGGAAACGGCAGCGGCCGGGCCCGGCCCCCCCGGGTGTGGAGGTGCTGCGGGGGCGGGCCGGGGGTGGTACACGCCCCCCCACACCCGA
>NZ_JBEXWT010000074.1:0-46123 GCF_040629945.1 Kitasatospora sp. NPDC005856
CACGACCACCTGACCGCCACCGCCACCCCCGCCCTGCCCGACCTCGGCCACTCCCTGGCCCTCTCCCGCACGCAGTTCGCCCACCGCGCGGCCGTCGTCGCCGAGGACGGCGCCGAACTGGCCACCGCCCTGGCGGCGTTCGCGGCCGGCGAGGAGCCCGCCCAGCTGGTCTCCGGCACGGCCGACGTGACCGGCAAGACCGTGTTCGTCTTCCCCGGCCAGGGGTCGCAGTGGGCGGGCATGGCCGTCGAACTCCTCGACACCGAACCGGCGTTCGCCAAGCGAATCTCCGAATGCGCCGACGCCCTGGCCCAGTTCACCGACTGGAACCTGATCGACGTGCTGCGCGGCACCGACGGCGCCCCCGGCTACGACCGCGTCGACGTCGTCCAGCCCGCCCTGTGGGCCGTCATGGTCTCCCTCGCCACCCTCTGGCAGGCCCACGACGTGCAGCCCGACGCCGTCATCGGCCACTCCCAGGGCGAGATCGCCGCCGCCACCGTCGCCGGCGCCCTCACCCTCCGCGACGGCGCCCGCGTCGTCGCCCTGCGCTCCCAGGCCATCACCACCATCGCCGGCCACGGCGGCATGCTGCTCGTCTCGCTGCCCGCCGAGCGGATCGACCTCGCCCCCTGGCAGGAGCGGATCTCCGTCGCCGCCGTGAACGGCCCCTCCTCCGTCGTGGTCTCCGGCGACGCCGACGCCCTCGACGAGCTCCAGGCCGCCCTCGACGCCCGGGGGGTCCACAACCGGCGCGTGCCCGTCGACTACGCCTCGCACTCCGCCCACGTCGAGCGGATCCAGGACGAGCTGCTCACCCTGCTCGCCCCGGTCGCCCCCCGGACCTCCGAGGTGCCGTTCTACTCGACCGTGGACGACGCCTGGCTGGACACCACGGCCCTGGACGCCGCGTACTGGTACCGCAACCTGCGCCGGACCGTCCGGCTGGAGGAGGCCGTCCGCGCGCTCGCCGCCGACGGCCACGCCTTCTTCGTCGAGGTCAGCCCGCACCCGGTGCTCACCTCCGCCGTGCAGGACACCCTGGACTCCGCCGAGGCCACCGCCGTCGCGGCCGGCACCCTGCGCCGCGACCACGGCGGGCCCGGCCGGTTCCGCACGGCGCTCGCCGCCCTGCACGTCCGGGGACGCTCCGTCGCCTGGCCGGCCGTCTTCCCGGGCGCGCGGCGGATCGACCTGCCCACCTACGCCTTCCAGCACGAGCGGTTCTGGCTGGACACCACCGCGACCACCGTCGGCGACGCCGTCGACCTCGGCCTCGGCTCCGCCGACCACCCGCTGCTCGGCGCCTCGCTCACCCTCGCGGACGGCGACGGCCTGCTGCTCACCGGCCGGCTCTCGCTGCACACCCACCCCTGGCTCGCCGACCACGCCGTGCTCGGCTCGGTCCTGCTGCCCGGCACCGCCTTCCTCGACCTGCTCGTCCACGCCGGCGACCAGGCCGGCTGCGACCGGGTCGACGAACTCGCCCTGGAGAGCCCGCTGGTGCTCCCGGAGACCGGCGGGATCGCCCTCCAGCTGCGGGTCGGCCCGGCGGACGAGAACGGCCGGCGCGAGGTCACCGTCCACTCCCTGCGGGAGGACGCGCCGCTGGACGCCCCCTGGGTCCGGCACGCCAGCGGCTGGCTCGCCCAGGCCCCGCAGACCCTCCGGACCGCCACCGAGGACCTGACCGCCTGGCCGCCCGCCGGGGCCACCGCCGTCGACCTGGACGGGTACTACGACAGGCTGGCCGAGGGCGGACTCGGCTACGGCCCGGCCTTCCGCGGCCTGCGGGCCGCCTGGCTGGACGGCGACGACATCTACGCCGAGGTCCGGCTGCCCGAGGACCAGCGGCCCCGGGCCGAGCGCTACGGGCTGCACCCGGCGCTGCTGGACGCCGCCCTGCACGCGCTGGGCTGCGACGTGGACGGCGGCGAGGGCCTGGGCCTGCTGCCGTTCGCCTGGAGCGGCGTGACCCTGCACGCCTCCGGCGCGACCGAGCTGCGCGTGCGGCTCAGCCGCACCGGCCGGGACAGTGTCTCGCTGCTGGTCGCCGACCGCTCCGGCGCCCCGGTGGCGAGCGCCGACTCCTTCGTGCTGCGCCCGATCGCCACGCCCGGCGCGGTCGCCCGGCCGGCCACCCCCGACTCGCTGTTCCGGCTCGACTGGACCGCCGTCCCGCTCCCCGAGGAAACCGTCGAGCCGTACCGGACCGACAGCCTGGACACGCTGCCCGCCGAGGTGCCGGAGGCCGTCCTGGTGCGGATCGACGCACCGGCCGAGGGCGACACCGCGGAGCAGGTCCGGGCCGTCACCCACCGGGTACTGGACCTGCTGCAGACCTGGCTGGCCGAGGACCGCTTCGGCCGGGCCCGGCTGGTCCTCGCCACCACCGGCGCGGTCGCCGTGCGTCCCGGCGCGGCCGTCACCGACCTGGCCTGCGCCGCCGCGTGGGGCCTGGTGCGCTCCGCGCAGTCCGAGAACCCGGACCGGATCGTCCTGGTCGACCTGGACGGCAGCCCGGCCTCGGCCGCCGCGCTGCCCGCCGCCCTCGCCACCGGCGAGCCCCAGCTCGCCCTGCGCGAGGGAACGGTGCTGGCCGCCCGGCTGGCCCGCGCGGCCGGCTCCGGCGCGCTCACCCCGCCCGCCGGTACGCCCTGGCGGCTGGACACCACCGGCCGCGGCACCCTGGACAACCTCACCCTGACGGCCTGCCCCGACACCCTGGAGCCGCTCGCCCCCGGCCACGTCCGGGTCGCCCTGCGCGCGGCCGGCCTCAACTTCCGCGACGTGCTCAACGCGCTCGGCATGTATCCGGGCCAGGCCGGCCTGCTCGGCAACGAGGGCGCCGGCACCGTCCTGGAGGTCGCCGACGACGTCACCGGACTCGCCCCCGGCGACCGGGTGATGGGCATGTTCGCCGGCTCCTTCGGCACCACCGCGGTCACCGACCACCGCCTGCTGGTCCGGATGCCGCGGGGCTGGGACTTCACCGAGGCCGCGTCCACCCCGATCGTCTTCCTCACCGCCTACTACGCGCTGACCGACCTGGCCGCCCTGCGCGCCGGCGAGTCCGTCCTGGTGCACGCCGCCGCCGGCGGCGTGGGCATGGCCGCCGTCCAGCTCGCCCGCCACCTGGGCGCCGAGGTGTACGGCACGGCGAGCACCGGCAAGTGGGAGGCGCTGCGGCCGCTCGGCCTGGAGGGCGCCCACCTGGCCGACTCCCGCACCCTGGACTTCGGCCGCGGGTTCCTGGCGGCCACCGGGGGCCGCGGCGTGGACGTCGTGCTCAACGCGCTGGCCGGGGAGTTCGTCGACACCTCGCTCGAACTGCTGCCACGCGGCGGCCGGTTCGTCGAGATGGGCAAGACCGACATCCGGGACGCCGAGGAGGTCGCCGCCCGGCACTCCGGCGTCGCGTACCGCGCCTTCGAGCTGTTCGAGGCCGGCCCGGAGCGGATCCAGGAGATGCTGACCGAGCTGGTCGCCCTGTTCGAGGCCGGTGCGCTGCGACCGCTGCCGATCACCACCTGGGACGTCCGCCGCTCGGTCGACGCCTTCCGGTACGTCAGCCAGGCCCGGCACATCGGCAAGGTCGTGCTGACCGTGCCGCCCGCGCTCGACCCGGCCGGCACCGTGCTGATCACCGGCGGCACCGGCACCCTCGGCTCCCTGCTCGCCCGCCACCTCGTCACCGAACACGGCGTGCGCCACCTGCTGCTCACCAGCCGCAGCGGCCCCCTGGCCGAGGGCGCGGACGACCTCACCGCCGAACTCACCGCGCTCGGCGCCACCGTCACCGTCGCCGCCTGCGACGCCGCCGACCACGCCGCACTCGCCACCACCCTCGCCGACATCCCCACCGACCACCCGCTCACCGCCGTCGTCCACACCGCCGGCGTCCTCGACGACGGCGTGATCGGCTCGCTCACCCCCGAGCGGATCGACGCGGTGCTGCGGCCCAAGGTCGACGGCGCGCTCAACCTGCACGAGCTGACAGCCGGCCACGACCTCGCCGCCTTCGTCCTGTTCTCCTCCGCCGCCGGTGTGCTCGGCGGCGCGGGCCAGGGCGGCTACGCGGCCGCCAACACGCTGCTGGACGCCCTCGCCCAGCACCGCCGCGCCGACGGCCTGGCCGGCTCCTCGCTCGCCTGGGGCCTGTGGGAGCAGCGCAGCAGCATGACCGGCCACCTGGACGCCCGGGACGTCGAGCGGATGAGCGAGGGCGGAATGACCCCGCTCGGCTCCGAGCTCGGCATGGCCCTGTACGACGCGGCGGCCCTGCTGGACGAGCCGCTGCTGATGCCGGCCGACCTCGACCTGACCGCCCGGCGCGGCCGGGGGCCCGTCCCGGCGCTGCTGCGCGGCCTGCTCCGGGCCCCGGCCCGGCGCAAGGCCGAGGCGGCGTCCGGGCCGAGCGGTTCGGCACTGACCCGCCGGCTGGCCGCCCTCACCGAGGCGGACCGTACGGAGCTGCTGCTGGACCTGGTCCGCGGCCACGCCGCCTCGGTGCTCGGGCACGGCTCGGCCGAGGCGATCGACACGGACCGGGCGTTCAAGGACCTCGGCTTCGACTCGCTGACCGCGGTGGAGCTGCGCAACCGGCTCAGCACGGCGACCGGGCTGCGCCTGCCCGCCACCCTGGTCTTCGACCACCCGACGCCCACCGCGCTCGGCCGTCACCTGCGCGGCCGGCTGCTCGACGGGCAGGCCCCGGCCTCCGGCGGGGCGCCGACCGCCCCCGCCGGCCCGGGCTCCGACCAGGACCCCATCGCGATCGTCGCGATGGGCTGCCGCTACCCCGGCGGGGTCGGCTCGCCGGAGGACCTGTGGCGGCTGCTGCTGGCCGGCGGCGACGCGCTGAGCGGCTTCCCCGCCGACCGCGGCTGGGAGCCCGGCGGCCAGGGCGGGTTCCTGCACGACGCGGCCGAGTTCGACGCCGCCTTCTTCGGCATCAGCCCGCGCGAGGCCCTCGCCATGGACCCCCAGCAGCGGCTGCTGCTGGAGACCTCCTGGGAGACCTTCGAGCGGGCCGGGATCGACCCGGCCTCGGTGCACGGCACCCGGGTCGGCGTGTTCACCGGCACCAGCGGCCAGGACTACGCCTCCCGGCTGCGCCGCGTCCCCGACGAGGTCGAGGGCTACCTGGGCAACGGCAGCGCGGCCAGCGTGATCTCCGGCCGGGTGGCGTACACCTTCGGGCTGGAGGGCCCGGCGATCACCGTGGACACCGCCTGCTCCTCCTCGCTGGTCGCCCTGCACCTGGCGGCGGCCGCGCTGCGCCGCGGCGAGTGCGATCTGGCCCTGGCCGGCGGCGTGGCCGTGATGTCGACGCCCGGGCTGTTCGCCGAGTTCGACCGGCAGGGCGGCATGTCGGCGGACGGCCGCTGCAAGGCCTTCGCCGCCTCCGCCGACGGCACGGGCTTCGCCGAGGGCGTGGGCGTGCTGCTGGTCGAGCGACTGTCGGACGCCCGCCGCAACGGGCACCCGGTGCTGGCCCTGGTCCGGGCCACCGCGATCAACCAGGACGGCGCCTCCAACGGCCTCACCGCCCCCAACGGCCCGGCCCAGGAACGCGTCATCCGCCAGGCCCTGACCACCGCCGGCCTCACCGCCGCCGAGGTCGACGCCGTCGAGGCGCACGGCACCGGCACCCGCCTCGGCGACCCGATCGAGGCCAACGCCCTCCTCGCCACCTACGGCCAGGAGCGTGAACTCCCTCTCCGGCTCGGCTCCTTGAAGTCGAACATCGGGCACGCCCAGGCCGCCGCCGGGGTGGGCGGCATCATCAAGATGGTGCTCGCCATGCGGCACGGCCTGCTGCCCCGCACCCTGCACGTGGACGAGCCCACCCCGCACGTGGACTGGACGGCCGGATCGGTCGAACTGCTCACCGAGGAAAGGGAATGGCCCGAGACCGGTCGCCCGCGCCGGGCCGGCGTCTCCTCCTTCGGGATCAGCGGCACCAACGCCCACGTCATCCTCGAACAGGCCCCCGAGGAACAGCCCGCCGACCGGGAGGCCGCCCCCGTCGGGCACGGCGTGCTGCCGTTCCTGCTCTCGGCCCGCTCCGAGCAGGCGCTGACGGCCCAGGCCGGGCGGCTGGCCGCCTTCCTGGCCGAGCACCCGGAGACCGGCCTGCCGGACCTCGCCCACTCGCTGACCGCCTCCCGCGCCGCGCTGCCGCACCGGGGCGCCGTGGCGGCCCGGGACCGCGAGGGCCTGCTGCGCGGCCTGGAGGCGCTGGCCGCGGGCCGCGGCCTGCGCGGCACCGTCGCGACCGGGCGGACGGCCTTCCTCTTCACCGGCCAGGGCGCACAACGCCTCGGCATGGGCCGGGAGTTGTACGACACGCACCCGGAGTTCGCCGACGCCTTCGACGCCGTCTGCGCCGAGCTGGACCGGCACCTGGACCGCCCGCTGCGCGAGGTGGTGCTCCAGGAGGGCGAGCTGCTCGACCGCACCGGCTGGACCCAGCCCACCCTGTTCGCCGTCGAGGTCGCCCTCTACCGCCTGGTCGAATCCTTCGGCCTGCGGCCGGACTTCGTCACCGGCCACTCGGTCGGCGAACTGGCCGCGGCCCACGTCGCCGGGGTGCTGTCGCTCGCCGACGCCGCCCGCCTGGTCGCCGCCCGCGGCCGGCTGATGGAGCGACTGCCCGCCGGCGGCGCGATGGTGGCCGTCCGCGCCACCGAGGAGGAGGTCCTCCCGCTGCTCGGCGCTCAGGTCTCGCTGGCCGCGGTCAACGGCCCCGAGGCCGTGGTGATCGCCGGGCAGGAGGACGCGGTGCTGGCCGTCGCCGGCACGCTCGCCGAGCGCGGGCGGAGCACCAGGCGGCTGCGGGTCAGCCACGCCTTCCACTCCCCGCTGATGGACCCGATGCTGGCGGAGTTCCGCGAGATCGCCGGCTCGCTGACGTACCACGAGCCGCGGATCCCGCTGCCGGCCGAGGTCACCGACCCCGAGTACTGGGTGCGGCACGTGCGCGAAGCCGTCCGCTTCCACGACACGCTGCTCGCGCTCGCCGACCGGGGCGTGACCACCTTCCTGGAGCTGGGCCCGGACGCGGTCCTCACCGCGGCCGGCCGGGAGAGCCTGCCCGGCTCCGGGTTCGCGCTGATCGCCGCCCAGCGCCGGGACCGCTCCGAGGAGCAGTCCCTGGTCGAGGCGCTGGCCGCGCTGCGGCTGCGCGGCGCCGCGGTCGACTGGTCCCGGCTCGTGCCCGGCGCCCGCCGCACCGAGCTGCCCACCTACGCCTTCCAGCGCGAGCGGTACTGGCTGGAGGACGCCGAGGGCCCGGTCGGCCTGGCCGGGGCCGGACTCGGCTCGCCGGAGCACCCGATGCTCGGCGCGATGGCCGAACTGGCCGACGGCACGGGCTTCCTGTTCACCGGTTCGCTCTCCGAGCGGTCCCACCCGTGGATCGCCGAGCACGGGGTGATGGGCCGCACCGTCGTCCCCGGCGTCGCCTACGCCGAGCTGGCCCTGCACGCCGCCGCCCGGGTGGGCTGCGACCGGGTCGAGGAGATCACCCACCTCGCGCCGCTGGTCCTGCCGCGCACCGGCAGCGTGCTGCTCCAGCTGCGGGTCGGCCCGGCCGACGCCGCGGGCCGGCGCCCGCTGACCGTGCACTCGCGCCCGGAGGACGCCCCCGAGGGCGAGTGGACCCACCATGCCGACGCCGTGCTCGGCACGGGCACCGGCGCCCCGGACTTCGACCTCCGGGCCTGGCCGCCGGCCGGCGCGGAGCGGATCGACCTCACCGGCTTCTACCGGCGCGCCACCGACACCGGCTTCGCCTACGGGCCGCTGTTCGCCGGCCTGACGGCGCTGTGGCGGCGCGGGGACGAGGTCTTCGCCGAGGTCGCGCTGCCCGAGGAGGGCCGCGCCGCGGCCGCCCGGTTCGGCATCCACCCCGGCATGTTCGACGCGGTGCTCCAGGCGATGGCCGCCTCCACCCTGCTGGAGCGGATCTCCACCGACGAGGCCCCGCACGGCCGGCTGCCCTTCGCCTGGACCGGAGTCGAGCTGTACGCGTCCGGCGCCGCCTCCGTCCGGGCCCGGCTCACCCCGGCTCCTACCGGCGGGGTGGCGTTCGCCGTCGCCGATGCCACCGGTGCGCCGGTCGCCTCGGTGGAGTCCCTGGTGATGCGTCCGGTCTCCCCGGAGGCGATCACCGGGGCCGGCACGGGCGGCCGGGACGCGCTCCACCGGATCGAGCTGACCGAGCTGCGGCTCCCGGCGCCCCCGGCCCCGGCGGACCGCACGGACTGGGCCGTGCTCGGCGAGCCGGCCTTCGGCCTGCCGGGCCGGCCGCACCTGGCCGACCTCGCCGGGGACGCCCCGCGCACCGTCCTGGCGCCCTGGCCGGCCGCAGGCGAGGGCCCGCTCGCCGAGCGGGTGCACCGGGCCACCGGCCGGGCGCTGACGCTCCTCCAGGACTGGCTCGCCGACGAGCGGTTCGCCGAGTCCCGGCTGGTGTTCGTCACCCGGCACGCGGCCGGATCGGACGTCCGGGACCTCGTGCACGCCCCGCTCTGGGGCCTGGTCCGCTCGGCGCAGGCCGAGCACCCCGGCCGGTTCGTCCTGCTCGACCTCGACGACTCCGACGCCTCCGACGCCGCAGTCCCCGCCGCCCTGGCCACCGACGAGCCCCAGCTGGTCGTCCGCCGGGGCACGGTGTCCGCGCCCCGACTGGCCAGGGCCACCGCCGACGCCGACGCCCCGGCCCTGCGCCCGGACGGCACCGTCCTGGTCACCGGAGCCACCGGTGCGCTCGGCCGGCTGGTCGCCCGGCACCTGGTCACCGCGCACGGAGTGCGCCGGCTGCTGCTCACCAGCCGCAGCGGCCCCCTGGCCGAGGGCGCGGACGACCTCACCGCCGAACTCACCGCGCTCGGCGCCGAGGTCACCCTCGCCGCCTGCGACGCGGCCGACCGGACGGCACTGGCGGCGCTGCTCGACGAGCACCCCGTCACCGCCGTGGTGCACACCGCCGGTGTCCTCGACGACGGCGTGATCGACGCGCTCACCCCCGAGCGGATCGCCACCGTCCTGCGCCCCAAGGTGGACGGCGCGGTCAACCTGCACGAGCTGACGGCCGACCGGGACCTGGACGCCTTCGTCCTGTTCTCCTCCGTCGCCGGGGTGTTCGGCGCCGCCGGACAGGCCGGCTACGCCGCCGCCAACACCTTCCTGGACGCCCTCGCCCGCGGCCGTCGCGCGGACGGCCTGCCGGGCACCTCGATCGCCTGGGGCCCGTGGCTGCTCGACGACCCGGCCCGGGGCGGCATGGCCGGCGGGCTCGGCGAGGCCGACCTCGGCCGGATGGCCCGCGGCGGGCTGACCCCGCTGCGGGAGGAGCAGGGCCTGGAACTGTTCGACGCCGGGCTGGCCTGCGCCGACCCGGTGGCCGTCGCGGTCCGGCTGAATCCGGCCGCCTTCCGGGGCGCGGACGTGCCGCCGGTGCTGCGCGGCCTGGTCCGGGCCCCGGGCCGACGGGCCGCCGAAGCCGGCGGCGGTCAGGATCCGGCCCGCCGGATCGCCGGCCTCACCGGGGAGCACCGGGCCCGGGCCCTGCTCGACCTGGTGCGCGCCCAGGTCGCGGACGTGCTCGGGCACGCCTCGGCGGAGTCCGTCCAGGCCGCCAGGGCGTTCAAGGAGATCGGCTTCGACTCCCTGACCGCCGTGGAGCTGCGCAGCCGGCTTCACGAGGCGACCGGGCTGCGGCTGCCGGCCACGCTGGTGTTCGACTACCCGACCCCGGCCGCGCTCGCCGGCTTCCTCGACGAACGGCTGCCCCGGGAGGGCGCGCCGCAGGAGGAGCCCGTCCTCGCCGAGCTGGACCGTCTGGAGGCCGCCCTGGAGCGGCGGCTGGCGGACGGCCACGCGCTCGACGGCCTGTCGCCGCGGCTGCGGGCCCTGCTCGACCGCCTGGACGGCCCGGACACCTCCGGGGCCCGCCTGGCGGCGGACGACAGCGATCTCGACGCCGCCTCCGACGACGAGCTCTTCGCCCTCGTCGACTCCCTGGACTAGTCCCCTCGCCCCCGGAGTCCCCTCCGCCGCCGGACCGTCCCCGCCTCCCGCGGGGCCGGACCGGCGGCTCCCCCGGCGCGGCCGCGCCCCGCGCCGGAGCCGGACCGCCCCGGCAGCCACCACCCGTAGCAGGAAGTGATCTGAGATGGCCAACGAAGACCAGCTTCGCGAGTACCTCAAGCGGGCGGTGGCCGACACCCGGAAGGCCCACCGGCGGCTCAAGGAGATCGAGGACGAGCGCCACGAGCCGATCGCGATCATCGGCATGGCCTGCCGCTTCCCCGGCGGCGTGCGCAGCCCCGAGGGGCTGTGGCGGATCCTGGTCGACGGGACCGACGCGATCTCGGAGTTCCCGACCGACCGCGGCTGGGACCTCGACTCGGTGTACGACCCCGACCCGGGCGCCGCGGGCACCAGCTACACCCGCCACGGCGGCTTCCTGGACGGCGCGGCCGGCTTCGACGCGGGCTTCTTCGGCATCAGCCCGAACGAGGCGCTGGCGATGGACCCGCAGCAGCGGCTGCTGCTGGAGACCTCCTGGGAGGCCGTGGAACGCGCGGGCATCGACCCCCAGTCGCTGGCCGGCGGCCGGACGGGCGTCTTCGTCGGCACCACCTCGCAGCTGTACGGCACCGGTTCGGACGTCCCGGAGGGCGTGGACCTGTACCTGGGCACCGGCACCACCTCCAGCGTCACCTCCGGCCGGATCGCCTACCACATGGGCCTGGAGGGCCCGGCCGTCTCGGTGGACACCGCCTGCTCCTCCTCGCTGGTCGCGCTGCACTGGGCCGCCCGGTCGCTGCGCCAGGGCGAGTGCACGACCGCGCTGGCCGGCGGCGTGACGGTGATGTCCAACCCCGGCATGTTCGTGCTGTTCAGCCAGCAGAAGGGACTGGCGCCGGACGGCCGGTGCAAGGCCTTCGCGGGCGCCGCCGACGGAACCGCGTGGAGCGAGGGCGTCGGCATGCTCCTGCTGGAGCGGCTCTCCGACGCACAGCGCAACGGCCACCGGGTGCTCGGCGTGATCCGCGGCAGCGCCGTCAACCAGGACGGCGCCAGCAACGGCCTGACCGCCCCCAACGGCCCCTCCCAGCAGCGGGTGATCCGGCACGCGCTGGCCGACGCCCGGCTGACGGCGGCCGAGGTGGACATGGTGGAGGCGCACGGCACCGGCACCACCCTCGGCGACCCGATCGAGGCCCAGGCGCTGCTCGCCACCTACGGCCAGGACCGCGAACTCCCGCTGCTGCTGGGCTCGGTGAAGTCCAACATCGGCCACACCCAGTGCGCCGCGGGCGTGGCCGGCGTGATCAAGACGGTGCTGGCCATGCGGCACGGGCTGCTGCCCCGCACCCTGCACGTGGACGAGCCCACCCCGCACGTGGACTGGACGGCCGGATCGGTCGAACTGCTCACCGAGGAACGGGAATGGCCCGAGACCGGCCGCCCGCGCCGGGCCGGCGTCTCCTCCTTCGGCGTCAGCGGCACCAACGCCCACCTCGTGCTGGAGCAGGCCCCGCCGGCCGAGGCCCCGGCGCCCGCGGCCCCGCCGGTCGAGGCCCCGCCGGCCGGCCCGGTTCCGCTGCTGTTCTCCGCCAAGAGCCCGGCCGCGCTGCGGGACCAGGCCGCGCGGCTTCGCGAACTGCTCGCCGCCGCGCCGGCACCCGCCCCCGCCGACCTCGCGCACTCACTGGCCTCCTCCCGCTCCGACTTCGTCCACCGCGCGGCGGTGGTCGGTGCCACCGGCGCCGAACTCCAAGACGCCCTCGGCGACTTCGCCGCCGGAGCGGCCGACGTGACCGGCAAGACGGTGTTCGTCTTCCCCGGGCAGGGCTCCCAGTGGGCGGGCATGGCCGTCGAACTCCTCGACACCGAACCGGCGTTCGCCGAGCGGATCGTCGAATGCGCCCAGGCGCTCGCCGAGTTCACCGACTGGAACCTCCTGGACGTGCTGCGCGGCACCGACGGCGCCCCCGGCTACGACCGCGTCGACGTCGTCCAGCCCGCCCTGTGGGCCGTCATGGTCTCCCTCGCCGCCCTCTGGCAGGCCCACGGCGTCCACCCCGACGCCGTCATCGGCCACTCCCAGGGCGAGATCGCCGCCGCCACCGTCGCCGGCGCCCTCACCCTCCACGACGGCGCCCGCGTCGTCGCCCTGCGCTCCCAGGCCATCACCACCATCGCCGGCCACGGCGGCATGGTCTCCGTCGCCCTCCCCGCTCACCGGATCGACCTCACCCCGTGGCACGACCGGATCTCCATCGCCGCCGTCAACGGCCCCACCTCCGTCGTCGTGGCCGGCGACGCCGACGCACTCGACGAACTCGTCGAGAAGTTCACCGCCGACGGCATCCGCGCCCGCCGCGTCCCCGTCGACTACGCCTCGCACTCCGCCCACGTCGAACGCATCCAGGACGAACTGCTCACCGCCCTGGCCGGCCTGCGGCCGCTGCCCCCGCGGATCCCGTTCTGGTCCACCCTGGACAGCCGCTGGACCGACACCGCCGCCTTCGACGCCGCGTACTGGTACCGCAACCTGCGCCACCCGGTGCAGCTGGAGACGGCCGTACACGCCCTGCTCACCGAGGGCTTCACCACCTTCGTCGAGGTCAGCCCCCACCCCGTCCTCCTCCCCGGACTCCAGGAGACCCTCGACGAGTCGCCCGCCCCCACCGTCACCTGCGGCACCCTGCGCCGCGAGCAGGGCGGGCTCGCCCGCTTCCTGACCTCCGCCGCCGAACTCTGGGTGCGCGGCGTCGCGGTGGACCTCTCCGGCCGGATGGCCGGCGCACGCCGGGTCGACCTGCCCACCTACCCGTTCCAGCACGAGCGCTACTGGCTGGAACCGTCCTCCGGCACCGGGGACGTCACCGCGGCCGGCCTCGGCGCCACCGCGCACCCGCTGCTCGGCGCGGCCCTGCCGCTGGCCGAGGGCGACGGGGTGGTGCTCACCGGCCTGCTGTCGCTGCGCAGCCACCCGTGGCTGGCCGACCACGCCGTCTCCGGCACCGTCCTGCTGCCCGGTACGGCCTTCGTGGAACTGGCCGTCCGCGCCGGTGACGAGGTCGACTGCGGCCTGGTCGAGGACCTGACCATCGAGGCCCCGCTGATCCTGCCGGAGCGCGGCGCCGTCGTCCTGCAGACGGTGGTCGGCGCGGCCGACGACTCCGGCCTGCGGCCGGTGGCCGTCTACGGCCGACCCCAGGACGCCCCGCACGGCGAGCCGTGGACCCGGCACGCGGGCGGCCTGCTCGCCGCCGACGACGCGCAGCCGCCCGCGGAGCAGGGCAGCTGGCCGCCGGCCGGTGCCGCCGCGGTGGAGCTGGACGGCTTCTACGAGCGACTGGAGCAGGCCGGCTACGGCTACGGCCCGGTGTTCCGGGGCCTGACCCGGGCCTGGCGGCTCGGCGGGGAGGTGCACGCCGAGGTCCGGCTGCCGCGGCAGGCGCACGCCGACGCGGACCGGTTCGGCCTGCACCCCGCGCTGATGGACGCCGCGCTGCACGGCATGGGCCTGGCCCGCCGGGAGGGCGCGGCCGAGGGCACCGGTCTGCCGTTCGCCTGGAGCGGCGTCCGGCTGCACGGCACCGGCGCCAAGGCGCTGCGGGTGACGGTCTCCCCCACCGGGCCGGACTCGGTGGCGCTGGACCTGTTCGACGAGACCGGCGCTCCGGTCGCCTCGGTGGCCTCGCTGGCTGTCCGCACGATCTCCGCCGGGCAGCTGCGGGCCGCCCGGCGCGGGCAGCGGGACGCGCTCTTCCGGGTCGAGTGGGCCCGGATCGCGCCGGCCGACGGCGAGCGGGCCACGCGCTGGGCGGTGCTCGGCGACGCCCGGGCCCTGCCCGGACTCCGGCTCGACGCCCTGGACGGGCTCGACCGCCTGGACTCGCTCGCCGGGGCCGCCGCCGCGCCGGACGTCCTGCTCCTGCCCGCGCCGCCGGCCGGCGACGGGTCACCGGCGGAAGCCCACCGGGTGACCGGTGAAGTCCTCGGCCTGCTCCAGGAGTTCCTCGCCGACGAACGGTTCGCAGGCACCAGGCTGGCCGTGCTGACCGCGGGCGCGGTCGCCGCCGCCCCCGGCGACCGGGTGCCCGCCCTGGTCCACGCTCCGCTGTGGGGCCTGCTCCGCTCCGCGCAGGCCGAGCACCCCGACCGGTTCGTCCTGCTCGACCTCGACGGCAGCACCGACGGCGCCGGCGAAGCCGCCGTCGTCCTGCCCGCCGCGATGGCCTGCGGTGAGCCCCGACTCGCACTTCGTGACGGCGCGTTGCTCGCCCCCCGGCTGGTCCGGGCCGCCCCGGCCGAGGCCGCCCGTCCGCTCGACCCGGCGGGCACCGTGCTGATCACCGGCGGCACCGGCACCCTCGGCTCCCTGCTCGCCCGCCACCTCGTCGCCGAACACGGCGTGCGCCACCTGCTGCTCACCAGCCGCACCGGCCCCCACGCCACCGGCGCCACCGACCTCACCGCCGAACTCACCGCCCTCGGCGCCACCGTCACCGTCGCCGCCTGCGACGCCGCCGACCGCACCGCACTCGCCACCACCCTCGCCGGCATCCCCACCGAGCACCCGCTCACCGCCGTGGTGCACGCGACCGGTGTGCTCGACGACGCCGTGATCGAGACCCTCACCCCCGAGGCGCTCGCCCGGGTGCTGCGGCCCAAGCTCGACGCCGCCGCGCACCTCCACGAGCTGACGGCCGGCCACGACCTCGCCGCCTTCGTCCTGTTCTCCTCCGCCGCCGCCACCTTCAGCAGCCCCGGCCAGGGCAACTACGCCGCCGCCAACGCCTACCTGGACTCGCTCGCGGCCCACCGCCGGGCGGCCGGGCTGCCCGCCCAGTCGCTCGCCTGGGGCCTGTGGGCGCAGCCCAGCGGCATGACCGGCCACCTGGGCGAGGCCGAGCTGGAGCGGATGAGCCGGGGCGGCATGCTGCCGCTCTCCGAGCGGGACGGGCTCGCCCTGTTCGACGACGCGCTGACCGTCCCCGCCCCGCTGGTGGTGCCGGCCGGGCTCGACCTCACGGTGCTGCGCGGGCAGGCCCCGGTGCCGCACCTGCTGCGCGCCCTGGTCCGGCCGGCCGCCCGGCGCGCCGCCCGGTCCCGTACCGGGAGCGACGGCGGCAAGCTGACCGAGCGGCTGGCCGCGCTCTCCGAGGCCGACCGCCGCCGGACCGTGCTCGACCTGGTCCGGGCGCAGATCGCCGGGGTGCTCGGACACTCCTCGGGCGAGCGGGTCGATCCGGAACTCCCGTTCAGCAAGCTCGGGTTCGACTCGGTGACCGCCGTCGAGCTGCGCAACCGGCTCTACCAGGCCTCCGGGCTGCGCCTGCCCGCGACCGCGGTCTTCGACTACCCGACCGCCGACGCGCTGGCCGAGCGGATGCGGGCACTGCTGCTGCCCGAAGCGGAGGCCGCCGACGAGGCCGCCGAGGAGGAGGCCGCCGCCGAACAGGCCCGGGCGGCCGAGATCGACGGCATGGACATCACCGACCTGGTCGAACTGGCGCTGGGCACCTCGGTGGACCCCGCAGGCATCTGAGGAAGAGGACACCATGACTACGCCCCCGGAGCGGATCGTCGAAGCGCTGCGCGCCTCGATCAAGGACAACGAGCGGCTCAGGAAGCAGAACGAGCGGCTGACCGCGATCGCCGAGGAGCCGATCGCCGTCACCGGCATGGCCTGCCGGCTGCCCGGCGGGGTGCGCACGCCCGAGGACTTCTGGCGGCTGCTCGCCGAGGGCGGCGACGGGATCGGCCCGTTCCCCGCCGACCGCGGCTGGGACCTCGGCACGGAGAGCGCCACCGCCCGGGGCGGATTCCTCTACGACGCGGCCGAGTTCGACCCGGGCTTCTTCGGCATCGGCCCGCGCGAGGCCCTCGCCATGGACCCCCAGCAGCGGCTGCTGCTGGAGGCCTCCTGGGAGGCCGTCGAGCGGGCCGGCATCGACCCGCTCACCCTGCGCGGCAGCCGGACCGGTGTGTTCGCCGGCGTGATGTACCACGACTACGCCGTCCGGCTGGACGAGGTGCCCGAGGAGGTCGCCGCCTACCTGGGCAACGGCAGCGCCGGCAGCGTGGCCACCGGCCGCGTCTCCTACGCGATGGGCCTGGAGGGCCCGGCCGTCACCGTGGACACGGCCTGCTCCTCCTCCCTGGTGACGATCCACCTGGCGATCCAGGAGCTGCGCCGCCGGGGCTGTGACCTGGCCCTGGCGGGCGGCGTCGCGGTGATGTCCACGCCCGGCCTGTTCGTGGAGTTCACCCGGCAGAAGGGCCTGGCGGCGGACGGCCGTTGCAAGGCCTTCGCGGGCGCGGCGGACGGCACCGGATTCTCCGAGGGCGTCGGCATGCTGGTCCTGGAGCGGCTCTCCGACGCCCGCCGCAACGGGCACCCGGTGCTCGCGGTGCTGCGCGGCAGCGCCGTCAACCAGGACGGCGCCTCCAACGGCCTGACCGCCCCCAACGGCCCGGCCCAGGAACGCGTCATCCGCCAGGCCCTGCTCTCCGCCGGTCTCACCGCCGCCGAGGTCGACGCCGTCGAGGCCCACGGGACGGGGACCACCCTCGGCGACCCGATCGAGGCCCAGGCGCTGCTCGCCACCTACGGCCAGGAGCGTGAACTCCCGCTGCTGCTCGGCTCGGTGAAGTCCAACATCGGCCACACCCAGAGCGCGGCCGGCGTGGCCGGCGTGATCAAGACGGTGCTGGCCATGCGGCACGGCCTGCTGCCCCGCACCCTGCACGTGGACGAGCCCACCCCGCACGTGGACTGGACGGCCGGATCGGTCGAACTGCTCACCGAGGAAAGGGAATGGCCCGAGACCGGCCGCCCGCGCCGGGCCGGCGTCTCCTCCTTCGGCATCAGCGGCACCAACGCCCACGTCATCCTCGAACAGGCCCCCGAGGAACAGCCCGCCGACCGGGAGGCCGAGCCGTCCGGCGCCGACGCCCCGTGGCTGCTGTCCGGCCGCACGGAGGCCGCCGTACGGGCCCAGGCCGGGCGGCTGGCCGAGCACCTGGACGACCACCCCTCGCTCGCGCCCGTCGACGTCGCCCACTCGCTGGCCACCGGCCGCTCCGCCTTCACCCACCGCGCGGTGGCGGTCGACGCCGACCGCGCCGCGCTCGCCGCCTACGCCGCCGGGCAGAACCCGACCACCGTGATGACCGGGACGGCCGACGTGACCGGCAAGACCGTGTTCGTCTTCCCCGGCCAGGGCTCCCAGTGGGCGGGCATGGCCGTCGAACTCCTCGACACCGAACCGGCGTTCGCCGAGCGGATCGTCGAATGCGCCCAGGCGCTCGCCGAGTTCACCGACTGGAACCTCCTGGACGTGCTGCGCGGCACCGACGGTGCCCCCGGCTACGACCGCGTCGACGTCGTCCAGCCCGCCCTGTGGGCCGTCATGGTCTCCCTCGCCGCCCTCTGGCAGGCCCACGGCGTCCACCCCGACGCCGTCATCGGCCACTCCCAGGGCGAGATCGCCGCCGCCACCGTCGCCGGCGCCCTCACCCTCCACGACGGCGCGCGCATCGTCGCCCTGCGCTCCCAGGCCATCACCACCATCGCCGGCCACGGCGGCATGGTCTCCCTCGCCCTCCCCGCTCACCGGATCGACCTCACCCCGTGGCACGACCGGATCTCCGTCGCCGCCGTCAACGGCCCCACCTCCGTCGTCGTGGCCGGCGACGCCGACGCCCTCGACGAACTCGTCGAGAAGTTCACCGCCGACGGCATCCGCGCCCGCCGCGTCCCCGTCGACTACGCCTCGCACTCCGCCCACGTCGAACGCATCCAGGACGAACTGCTCACCCTGCTCGCCCCCGTCAGCCCGCGCACCGCCGACATCCCCTTCCACTCCACCGTCGACAGCGCCTGGCTGGACACCACCGCCCTGGACGCCGCGTACTGGTACCGCAACCTGCGCCACCCGGTGCAGCTGGAGACGGCCGTACGCACCCTGCTCACCGAGGGCTTCACCACCTTCGTCGAGGTCAGCCCCCACCCCGTCCTCCTCCCCGGACTCCAGGAGACCCTCGACGAGGCGGCCGCCCCCACCGTCACCTGCGGCACCCTGCGCCGCGACCACGGCGGCCGCGGCGCCTTCCTCGCCTCCGCCGCCCAACTGCACGTCCGGGGCGTGCGGGTCGATCTCACCCCCGCCTTCGCCGGCGGCCGCCGGATCGACCTGCCCACCTACCCCTTCCAGCGCAGCCGCTACTGGCTGGAGGGGCCCCGCAAGGACGCGTCGGACGGCGCCCTGTTCCGGACCGTCTGGCGGCCCGTCTCCCCCGCCGGCGGCCGCCCGGACGGCCCGATCGCCGTCCTCGGCGCCGGCCCCGCCTCCTCCGACGGGTCGGTCCGCTACGCCGATCCGGCCGCCCTCGCCGACGCCGAGACCGTCCCCGCCACCGTCCTCCACCACCTGTCCGCCCCGGCCGCCCCGGGCGCCGACCTGCCGACGGCCGTCCGCGCCGCCGTCAACGGCACCCTCGACCTGCTGCGCGCCTGGCTCGCCGAGCCCCGTCTCGCCGACTCCCGCCTCGTCCTGGTCACCCGCCGCGCCGCCGGCCCCGGCCTCGACGACCTCGTCCTGGCCCCCGTGTGGGGCCTGGTGCGCTCCGCCCAGGCCGAGTACCCGGGCCAGTTCGTCCTGCTCGACCTCGACGACTCCGACGACTCCGACGACTCCGCCGCCGCGGTCCCCGCCGCCCTGGCCGGCGACGAGCCCCAGCTGGTGATCCGCGAGGGCGTCACCCACGCGGCCCGCCTGCTGCCCGTGCCCGTGGAGCCGGGCCGTCCGCTCGACCCGGCCGGCACCGTGCTGATCACCGGCGGCACCGGCACCCTCGGCTCCCTGCTCGCCCGCCACCTCGTCACCGAACACGGCGTGCGCCACCTGCTGCTCACCAGCCGCAGCGGCCCCCTGGCCGAGGGCGCGGACGACCTCACCGCCGAACTCACCGCCCTCGGCGCCACCGTCACCGTCGCCGCCTGCGACGCCGCCGACCGCACCGCACTCGCCACCACCCTCGCCGACATCCCCGCCGACCACCCGCTCACCGCCGTCGTCCACACCGCCGGCGTCCTCGACGACGGGATCCTGGACTCGCTCACCCCCGAGCGGGTGGACACGGTGCTCCGCCCCAAGGTCGACGCCGCCGTCCACCTGCACGAGCTGACGGCCGGCCACGACCTCGCCGCCTTCGTCCTGTTCTCCTCCGCCGCCGCCACCCTCGGCAGCGCGGGCCAGACCGGCTACGGCGCGGCCAACGCCTTCCTCGACGCGCTCGCCGAGCGCCGGCGCGCCCAGGGCCTGCCCGCGCAGTCGCTCGCCTGGGGCCTGTGGGAGCAGCGCAGCGGCATGACCGGCCACCTGGGCGAGGCGGAGCTGGCCAGGATGGTCGGCGGCGGGATCGCCCCGCTCTCCTCCGCCGAGGGCCTGGCCCTGTTCGACGCCGCGCTGGCGGCCGGTGACGCCACCCTGGTGACCGCCCGCCTGGACCTTCCCGCCCTCCGCCGCCGCGCCGCTCCCGGCCCGCTGCCCGCGCTGCTGCGCGAGCTGGCGGCCGCCGCCGCCCGGCGCCCGGAACCGGCCGGGGAGTTCCCCGAGGAGTCCTCCGGCCCGTCCCCCGCCGAGCGGCTGACCGGGCGGCTGGCGGGCGCCGGGGAGGTGGAGCGGGAGCGGATCCTGCTCGACCTGGTGCGCGGCGAGGTGGCCGGGGTGCTCGGCCACACCGGCCCCCAGGACGTCGATCCGGGGCGGCGGTTCCTCGAACTCGGCTTCGACTCGCTGACGGCGCTGGCGCTGCGCAACCGGCTGGGCGCCGCCACCGGGCTCCGGCTGGCCACCAGCCTGATCTACGACCAGCCCGCGCCGGCCCGGCTCGCCACCCACCTGCGCGAACGCCTCGACCAGCGCCTCGACCAGCGCCTCGCCGAGCGGCTCGACGAGCACCTCGACGAACACCCGGACGGATCGGCCGGATCGCCCGGCCGGGCGGGAGCCGCCGCGCCAGGCGCCGAGCCGGCCGGCCCGCTGGCCACGCTCTACTGGCAGGCCTGCGAGCGGGGTTCCTCGATGGCCGCGCTGGACCTGCTCAAGGCCGCCGCCGGCTGCCGGCCCGCCTTCCGGGCCGCCGACGGCACCCCGGCCCCCGAGCCCGTCCGGCTCGCGCAGAGCCCGGACGGCCCGGTGCTGGTCTGCCTGCCCTCCTTCGGTCCGGTCTCCGGCCCGCACGAGTACGCCCGGTTCGCCGCCGCCTGCCGCGGCCGCCGCGAGGTCCTGGTGCTGCCGCAGCCGGGCTTCCTGTCCGGCGAGCTGCCGCCCGCCGATCTCGACGCGCTGGCCGGCCTGCACGCCGGGTCGGTGCTCCGGCACACCGCCGACCGGCCCTTCGTCCTGGTGGGCCGCTCGGCCGGCGGCTGGATCGCCCACGCGGTGGCCGCCCGGCTGGAGCGGCTCGGGGCGGCCCCGGCCGGGGTGGCCCTGATCGACAGCTACGACCCCGACTACGACCAACTCCCGCTGCTGGAGCCCTCGATGTCCGCCGCGATGAAGGACCGCGAGGCCGCCTTCGCGCTCAGCGACGACACCCGGCTGGCCGCGATGGGCGCGTACCACCGGATCTTCGCCGGCTGGCGCCCGGAGCGGATCGACGCCCCGACCCTGCTGGTGCGGGCGGCCGACCCGTGGACCGAGGAGATCCGGGAGTCGGCCGGCTGGCAGGCCGTCTGGACGCTTCCGCACACCGCCCTGGACACCCCCGGCGACCACTTCTCGGTCCTGGAGGACCACTCCGGGACCACCGCACGGACCGTGCTGGCGTGGCTGGCCGACGCCGTCGGGCCGCTGCCCGCCACCGGCCACTGATCCACCGGCCGCTGATCCACCGTTCGAACCTCCCCAGGAGACAGTTCCATGAAGATCGTCATCATCGGTGCCGGACTCGGCGGCGTCGCCTCCGCCCTGGCGCTCACCCGGGCCGGCCACCAGGTCGAGCTCTACGAGCAGGCGGACGAGCTCCGCAAGGGCGGCTACGGGGTGATCCTCTGGCCGAACGCCACGGGCATCCTGGAGGAGCTGGGCATCGACCACACGGACCTCGGCCACCGGCTGGACCGGGTGGACATCACCTCGGAGACCGGTCAGCCGCTGGTCCGGGTCGACCTCGACCGGATCGCGCGCGACTTCGGCTCGCCGAACAAGGTGATCCGCCGCAGCGAGCTGGTGGAGGTGCTGGCCGCGGCGCTGCCGCCGGGCGTGCTGCGGTTCGGCGCCCGCGCCACCGTCATCGAGGAGCCCGCACCGGGCACCGACGGACCGGTCGCGATCACCTTCGAGGACGGCCGGCGGATCGAGGCCGACGTGCTGATCGGCGCGGACGGCCACCGCTCCTTCGTCCGCAAGCACCTCTTCGGCTTCTCGCCCGCCGAGCACACCGGCTGGGCCACCTGGCACGGCACCACCCCGCTGCCGGTGGAGCTGACCAACAGCAACCGGGTGCAGACCATGGCCGGCGAGCACGGGCTGTGCGTGATGCACCCGCTCGGCGAGTCCATGCTCTACTGGGCCTTCGAGACGCCGTGGACGGACGGCGACGCCGTCCCGCCCGGCGCGCCCGGCTCCCCCGACGGGACCGGCCCGATCGGCGCCGACGGCAAGCCGCAGTCCGCGGTGGCCAACCTGCGGGCCAGGTTCGCCGACTTCGCCTCCCCGCTGCCCGAGCTGCTGGAGTCGATCAGCGACGAGGACGTCCAGGTCTTCCCGCACATCCTGCACGAGGTCCCCAAGCAGTGGGGGCGCGGACCGGTGACGATGGTCGGCGACGCGGTGCACGCCGTTCCGCCGCGCACCGGCATGGGCGCCAACCAGGCGCTGGAGGACGCCTGGGTGATCGGCCGGGCGCTGTCCGGAAAGGGCTCGCCCGCCGAACTGCTGCGCCGCTACGAGAAGATCCGCCGGCGCCGGGTCAAGATGCTCTACCACTACGCCGCGGCGACCGGGAAGCAGGGCCAGTCGGTGCCCGGGCTCTTCTCGCGCTCCAAGGACGGCATCTCCTTCACCGGCTTCCAGCGCTTCCAGATCAAGGCGTTCAGCACCTACCTCAACGCCAAGCCCCGCTGACCGGCCGCCCGTTCCCCCACCGCCCCGGCCCGCACCGCTTCGGTCCACACCGCCCCGGCCCGCGCCGGCCGTTCCCGCAGAGTTCCCAGAGAGAGTGACACCCGTATGAAGATCATCCGTCAGCACGCCTACGGCGGCCCCGAGGTGCTGGAGCTGGAGGACCTCGAACTGCCCGAGCCCGGCCCGGGCGAGGTGCTGCTGCGCACCCACGCCGCGGCCGTCACCTTCTTCGACATCCTCAACCGGCGCGGCGACCTCGCCAAGCGCGACTACTACCGGGCCGACGCGGCGCTCCCGCTGGAGCCCGGCTACCAGGGCTCCGGCTACGTCGAGGCGCTCGGCCCGGACGTCACCGGCGTGCGGGTCGGCGACCGGGTCGCGTGGGCCCTGGCGGCCGGCTCGTACGCGAGCCACGTCATCGCCCCCGCCGCCCAGCTGATCCCGGTGCCGGACGACATCGACCTCGGCGAGGCGGCCGGCCTGCCGGTGCAGGGCCTGCTCGCGTACAAGCTGACCCACGAGGCGTACCCGCTGGCCGAGGGCGACTGGGCCCTGGTGCAGTCGGCGGCCGGCGGGGTGGGCACGCTGATCACCCAGTTCGCCCGGATGCGCGGTGCGCGGGTCATCGGCGTGGTCTCCGCCGAGGAGAAGGCCGTGGTCGCGAAGGAGGCCGGCGCCGAGGCGGTGATCGTCTCCGGCACCACGGCGGACCAGGCCGCCGAGGTCAAGCGGATCACCGGCGGCGAGGGTGTCCGGGTGGTCTACGACGCGGTCGGCAAGGACACCTTCGAGGCCAACCTCGACAGCCTGGCCCCGCGCGGCTACCTGGTCAACTTCGGCCAGGCGAGCGGGTTCGTCCCGCCGATGGACCTGATGACGCTGAACGACAAGGGCTCGCTGTACGTCACCCGCTTCTGCCTGCCGCACTTCTTCGACGAGTCCTGGCCGCCGCTGGACTTCCTGGAGCGCTGCTTCCAGTGGATGCGCGAGGGGAAGCTGGCCGTCCGGATCGACTCGCGCTTCCCGCTCGGCCAGGCCGCCGAGGCGCACGCCGCCGTCGAGGAGCGCCGCACCAGCGGCCGCGTCCTGCTCATTCCGTAGGGCACCCCTACAGCCCCTGAACCACCCTCAGAACACCCCAGTTCGCACCACATTCGGATCTGCCTCGCAGACCGGGACGGGTAGGCTCCGCACCATGAGTGAAACGAGCGCGATTTCGGTCGCGCACGCCACGATCGACGAATTCACCGGCTCCATTCCCGCCGAACTCGACGGCGTTTTCCGCCGGCTCGTCACGGAATTCTGGGAGGACGGTTCCCTGGTTCCGGGCGCGCTCTCCGGAATTCCGGCCCTGCTGGACGCCCTGGGCACCGTCCCGCCCGCCGGGCAGGCCCGGCTCGCCCTCCTGCTCGGGCTGCTGGCCGAGGCGGCCGGCCCGGACGGCGGGCTCCCGGCCCGCGAGGCCGTCCGCGCCGGCCTGGACCGGTACCTCCCGCTGCTGCGGGACGACCGGACGGACGCCGGCCGCAGCGCCGCCCTGCTCTTCCTGCTCGGCCACTTCCCCGAGGACGGCGCGCGGATCCTCGCCGCCGCCTCCGGCACCGGGGCGGACCAGGACGACCTGTCCCGGCTGGCCCGCTGCCTCCAGCCGTACGAGGGCGCGGACGACGCCACCCGGTGGAACCTCGGCCGGGTCTTCCCCTCCCCCGCCGTCTGGGGCCTCACCGACGAGGAACGGGCCGCCAACCCCGCGCTCGACCAGTGGCTCGGCCTGCCCGCCGGACGCGCCGCCGAGCTGTGGGCGACCGAGACCCGGGCGCTGCTGGCCTACTCCGGCGCCAAGGCGGTCTGGGCCGTCGAGCACGGCGCCACGGTCTCCCCGTTCGTGGCGCCCGCCCCCGCGGAGGAGCGGACCGCCGGGGCCGCCCCGGCCGCGGACGTCTTCCGGGGCCACGCCGAGGCCTTCCGCTGCCCGCGCTGCCTGCGGCCGCTGACCGCCGACGCCGAGGCCGCCGTCTGTGCCGACTGCTCGGCCGCGTTCCCGCTGGTGGACGGGCTGCTGGACTTCCACGACGAGCCGTCCGGCCCGAGCGACCCGCTGCTGGCCGGACGCTACGAGCGCGGCCTGCGGGCCGGGTTCGTCCGGATCATGGGCGCCAACTGGGGCGGCTGGGTGTCGCTCGACGACGAGGACGCCTACCTCGCCCGGCACGTGCGGCCCACCGAGGGGCCGGTGCTCGACCTGGCGGCCGGCGCCGGCCGCTGGACCGGGGTGCTCGCCCGTTCGCTCGGCGAGGAGCGGGTGATCGCCCTGGACCTCTCCGCCGAGATGCTGGCCCAGCTCCGGGCCAAGCTGGACCGGGTCCTCACCGTCCGCGGCAGCGCCCTGGAGCTGCCGTTCGGAGACGCCTCGCTGGGCGGGGTCAACTGCTGGAACGCCCTGCAGGCCATCCCCGACCCCGAGCAGGCGATCCGCGAGGTCGGCCGCTGCCTGCGCCCGGGCGGCACCTTCACCGTGCTGACCTTCCGCCAGGCGGCCGACCCGCTCTACCGCCACTTCCAGCGCAAGCTGGAGCGCCAGGCGCACCGCGGCTCCTTCGACCCGGAGCAGCTCACCGGCTGGCTGGCCGACGCCGGAATGACCGTGCGCGATCTGTCCGGCCCCGGCAATTTCCTGTTCGTCACCGCCGTCAAGGAATAGTTCCGCCCGAGGAGAGCCATGTCCGTCAGCCCCGACCCTTCCCAGACGTTCCTTCCGGGAATGGACAACAAGGTGGTGTTCCTGAAGAACCTGATCAGCTCGCCGCTGATCGAGGTGGGGGAATTCACCTACTACGCCGACATCGACGACCCGGCGGCCTTCGAGACCCGGAACGTCCTGTACAACTTCGGTCCGGAAAGGCTGGTCATCGGCAAGTACTGCGCCATCGGCACCGGCACCCAGTTCATCATGCCGGCCGCCAACCACCCGATGATCGGCTCCACGACCTACCCGTTCTTCATGTTCGGCGGGGACTGGACCGCGCGGACCGTGGACACCCTGGCCGGCATCGCCAGCCGCGGCGACACCGTCATCGGCAACGACGTGTGGATCGGCCGGGAGGCCGTGATCATGCCGGGTGTGACGATCGGCGACGGCGCGATCATCGGCACCCGGGCCGTGGTCACCTCCGACGTGCCGGCCTACGGCGTGGTCGGCGGCAACCCCGGCAAGCTGATCAAGAAGCGCTTCGAGGACGCCGACATCGACCGGCTGGCCCGGATCGCCTGGTGGGACTGGCCGGTCGAGGCCGTCACCGAGCACGTCCGCACCATCTTCACCGGTTCCCCGGCCGAGCTCGAACTCGTCGCCAGGGAAGCCGGACTGACCGACTGATCCCTTCCACCCGGTCCCCGGCCGTCCGCGGCCGGGGACCGGGCCCGTACCCCGATCACCTGTGAATGGAGTAGCACCATGGACGCCGCAGTCCTCCACACGCTCGGCCGGCCGCCCCGTTGCGAGCGGTTCCCCGAGCCGGTCGCGGGCGAGGGCGAGGTGCTCGTCCGGGTCCTGGCCGCCGCGCTCAACCCCTCCACCAAGGCGGTGGCCGGCGGCGGCCACTTCGCCAGCTCCGACAGCCTGCCCGCGGTGGTCGGCCTGGACGGTGTCGGCCGGCTGGAGGACGGCAGCCGGGTGTTCTTCGGCGGGCCGCGCAAGCCGTACGGCTCGATGGCCGAACTGACCGTCGCCCGCGCCCCGTTCGCCTGGCCGGTGCCGGACGGCGTGGACGACCTCACCGCCGCCGCGCTGCCCAACCCGGCGCTCTCCTCGTGGATCCCGCTGGAGCACGGCGCCAAGCTGCAGCCGGGCGAGACCGTCCTGGTGCTGGGCGCCACCGGCGCCGCCGGCAAGCTCGCCGTCCAGATCGCCAAGCACCTGGGCGCCGGACGCGTCGTCGCCGCCGGCCGTGACCAGGAGGTCCTGGACACCCTGGGCGGGTACGGCGCGGACGCCACCGTGTCGCTGAACGGCACCCAGGAGGAGATCGCCGAGTCGTTCGCCGCCGCGGCCGGCGACACCGGGTACGACGTGATCCTGGACTACCTGTGGGGCAAGCCGACCGAGGCCCTGCTGACCGCGATGACCCGCAAGGACTTCCACCTGAAGAGCTCCGGCCCGCGGCTGGTGCAGATCGGCGAGTCGGCGGGCGCCACCATCGAGCTGTCGGCCGGCACCGTCCGCAGCGCGGGCCTGACCATCGTGGGCGGCGGCTTCCCGCCTCCGCAGGCCTTCCTGGACATGTTCGACCGCCTGATGGCGGCCGCCGTCGCCGGTGAGATCCGGATCGACACCCAGGCCGTGCCGCTGTCCGGGATCGAGCAGGCCTGGCAGGCCGAGGACACCCGGCACAAGCGCCTGGTCATCGTCCCGTAGTCGCCGCCGCGGTACGACAGGAGGCCGCCACCGGTTCCCCGGTGGCGGCCTCCTCGTCGTCGCGTCAGGTGCCGGTCCACTCCGGTTCGCGCTTCTCCACGAAGGCCAGCGGGCCCTCCTCGGCGTCCCGGCTGTGCATCCGGCGCTCCTCCCAGACGTGGCGGGTCGCGAAGGACCGCTCCAGCGGCGTGGTGAGGGCCGCGGCCGCCGCCTCCTTGACCGCGCGGACGGACAGCGGGGCGCAGCGCAGGATGTCGCGCACCCAGCCGTCCACGCAGGCGTCCAGTTCCGCGGCCGGCACCACGTCGTTGACCAGCCCGTACTCCAGGGCGCGCCGGGCGGTCAGCGGGCGGCCCGTCATCAGGTGGCCCAGCGCTGCCCGGTAGGGCAGTTGCTGGGCCAGCCGGAAGACCCCGCCGGCGCCGGCGATCAGGCCGAGCTTCGCCTCGGGCAGCGCGAAGACGGCGTCCTCGGCGGCGACGATGACGTCGCAGGCCAGCGCCAGCTCGAAGCCTCCGCCCATGGCGAAGCCCTGGACCCGGGCCACCACCGGTTTGGCGAAGGCGAACCGCTCGGTGAGCCGGGGGAAGCCGGGCCTGCCCCGGCTGCCGAAGGTGGAGGTGGAGGTGCCGGCCCTGACCCGCTCGGCCAGTTCCTTGAGGTCCTGGCCGACCGAGAAGGCCCGCTCCCCGGCTCCGGCCAGCACCACCACCCAGACCTCGTCGTCGGCCTCGATCTCGTCCCAGATCCCGCGCAGTTCCTCGTGCATCCGCAGGTCCATCGCGTTGAGGACCTCGGGCCGGTCGAGGGTGACGTACCCGACCCGGCCCTTGCGCTCGTACCGCACCCGCGTCGTTGCGGCCATCAGAAGGGGTACCTCGCCGGGGTCTCGCGGACGGTCAGCCACTGCCACTGGGTGTACTCGTCCCAGCTGTGCTCGGAGCCGTGCCGGCTGCCGTTGCCGGAGGCGCCGCGGCCGCCGTGGGGCACATGGGCCTCGTCGTTGATGGTCTGGTCGTTGATGTGGACCATGCCGGTGCGCAGCCGGTCGGCGATCGCCCGTCCGCGCCGCACCGAGCCGGTCTGGACGGCGGCGGTGAGCCCGTACGCGGTCCGGTTGGCCAGTTCGACGGCCTCGTCGTCGTCGGCGACCACGGTGACCGGGGCGACGGGGCCGAAGACCTCCTCCGTGAAGGCGGGCATGTCGGCGGTGACGCCGGCCAGCACGGTCGGCTCGAAACAGGGGCCGCGACGGGCACCGCCGGCCAGCACCACGGCACCGGCCGCCACCGACTCGCGGACGATCCGTTCGACCCGGTCGAGCTGCCGCTCGCCGATGACCGGACCGAGGTCGACGTCCTCGCGGAAGGGGTCGCCGACGCGCAGTCGGCGGGCCCGGTCGGCGAGCAGCTCCAGGTACCGGTCGGCGACCGCGCGGTGCACCAGGTGGCGCCCGGCGGCCATGCAGATCTGGCCCTGGTGGAAGAAGGATCCCCAGGCCCCGGCCGAGGCGGCGGCGTCGAGGTCGGCGTCGTCGAGGACGATCAGGGCGTTGTTGCCGCCGAGTTCGAGGGAGACGCGCTTGAGCATGCCGCCGGCGACCGCGCCGATCCGGGCCCCGACCGCGCTGGAGCCGGTGAAGGCGATCATCGGCACGTCGGGGTGCCCGACGAGTGCCTCGCCCACCTCGGCGTCGCCGGGCAGGACGTGCAGCACGTCGGCGGGCAGGCCGGCCTCCTCGAAGAGTCGGGCGATCACCCGGCCGCCGGAGACCGGGGTGTGCACGTCGGGCTTGACCACCACGGCGTTGCCGAGGGCCAGCGCGGGGGCGACCGCGCGCATCGCCAGCACCAGCGGGACGTTCCACGGGCTGATCACGCCGACCACCCCGAGCGGCACCCGGCGGCCGATGCTCTCCCGGCCCGGCTCGGCGGCCAGCAGGTGGCCGTTCGGGCGGGTGGGCAGCGCGGCGGCGGACCACAGCTCGTCGAGGACGGCGCCGACCTCGAACTCGGCCTTGCCGCGGACCGCGCCGCCCTCGCGGACCAGCAGGTCGGCGACCTCCGCGCGGTGGCGTTCCAGTGCGGCGCCGGCGCGGCGCAGCACGGCGGCGCGCTCGGTCGGCGGGGTCGCCGCCCAGCCGGGCTGGGCCCGCCCGGCGGCGGCCACGGCGGTGTGCACGTCCGCGGCGGAGGCCAGGGCGACCACGGCGATCGGGTGTCCGGTGGCGGGCTCCCGGACCTGGAGCTCGCCGCCGGACAGCGCCGGGTCGGGCCCGGCGTCCAGCTGAATGAGACCGCTCATCGCGGCCACCTCCCTCATCGGTGCGGGGTGTGCCCGGTGATGGGCACGTCGACCAGGAGCGGCCGGGTCGCGGACGCCGACTTGGCCACGATCTCGGTGAGTTCGTCGGGGTGGGAGACCCGGACGGCGTCGATGCCGAAGAACTCGGCGGCGGCCCGGAAGTCCAGCCGGTGGCGGCCGCTGTCCGGGCCGAAGGCCAGGTCCAGGCCGAGGTAGCGGCCGCGCCGGGTGGAGCCGCTGTCCCAGCTGTCCAGGGTCTCCTTGAGGGTGCGGTACTCGCCGTTGTTCATCACCACGAAGGTCACCGGCACGCCGTAGTGGCCGGCCGCCCACAGGCCCTGGAGCCCGAACACGGCGCAGCCGTCACCGAGGACGGCGACCACCGGGCGGCTGTCGTCGCCCATCCGGCGGCCGACGGCGGCGCCGATGCCGGAGCCGAGGCCGCCGCCGACGGTGTGCACGTACGAGCCCGGGCGGTCCTGGCGGAGCACCTGGCGCAGCCGCAGGCCGGTGGTGATGGCCTCCTCGACCACCACGGCGTCCTCGGGCAGTCCGGCGGCCACGGCGTGCGCGGCGGCCAGCGGGTCGAGCGGGCCCGGGCCGTACGCGGCGAGCGCGGCGGCCTCGGTGGCGGCCCACGCGGCCTCGGCCCGCCGGCCGGCGGCGGCCGTCCGGGCGGCGGCCTGCGGGACGCGTCCGGCGAGTTCCGTCGCGAGGGCGGCCAGGGAGGGGCGCAGCGCGCCGTGCAGGCCCAGCCGGACGCCGAAGTTGCGGCCCAGTTCGGCGGGGTCGGCGTCCAGTTGGAGGACGGTGGTGGTCTCCGGGATCGGGGAGCCGGGGGTGTAGTGGTGGGCCATGAAGGCGTGGGTGCCGACGATCAGGACGGTGTCGTGCTCCGCCAGGGTCTCCCGGATCGCCGTGTGGGTGGCGACCAGCATGCCGCCGTACAGCGGGTGCGAGGTGGGGAAGTCCAGGTTGTCGTTCATCGGCTGGTGGTACGTCACCGCGCCGAGCGCCTCGGCGACCGCGACCAGTTCGGCCACCGCCCCGTCGCGGCCGACCCCGTCGCCGGCCACGATGGCGGGCCGCTCGGCCGCGGCCAACAGCTCGGCGGCGGCCGCGAGTTCGGTGGCCGGGCCCTGCGGGGCCAGGGTGGAGCGGGCCGGCACCTCGACGTGGACGTCCTCGGTGAGCAGGTCCATCGGGATGGACAGGAACACCGGCCCGGCGGGGGCGCGGCGGGCCGCGGCGAAGGCCCGGGTGAGCATCAGCGGCAGGTCGTGGGCGTGCTGGACGTCGAAGGTCTGCTTGACCGCCGCGGCGGCCAGGCCGATCAGGTCGCCCGAGAGCATCGGGTCGCAGGCCAGGTGGCGGCGGTCCTGCTGGCCCGCGGTGACCACCATCGGGGTGCGCGAGCGGCTGGCGTTGAGCAGCCCGACCAGGCCGTTGGCGAGGCCGGCCGCGATGTGCAGGCTGACGAAGGCGGTGCGGCCGGTGGCCCGGGCGTAGCCGTCCGCCATGGCCACCACCGAGCCCTCGTGGGCGCCGAGCACGTAGTCGATGTCCCCGGCGGCGCCGAGCGCGTCGGTGAAGGGCAGTTCGCTGGTGCCGGGATTGCCGAAGACGGTGGTGACGCCCTCGGCCCGGAGGATCTCCAGCATCGCCTCGACCGGGCGCATCAGGCGTCCTTCGGGCGGCGGGTCCAGGAGGCGCCGACCTTGGCGATCACGTCCAGCCCGTACAGCCGCAGCGCCTGCTGGAGGGCGAACTCGGCGAGGTAGTGACGGAAGGTCTCGACGGGCTCCTCGGCGTGGTGGAGCATGTGCCGGTTGGCGACCACCGCCGGGTTGGCCAGCCGGCCGGCGGCGGCCTCCACGGCCGCGTCCATCGCGTGGGGCTCGACCACCTCGTCGAACAGCGCGGCGGCGGCGGGCTCGCCGGCCCGGATCTTGCGTCCGCCGAGGATCACCTGGCGGGAGACCCGGCCGCCGGCGAGCCGGGTGAGGCGCAGGTTGCCGAGGCCGGGGACGATGCCCTCCTGGGCGGCCGGCAGGCTGAAGTAGCTGTCGGCGGCGGCGATCACGTGGTCGAAGACCATCAGCAGCTGCGCGCCGCCGCCGATCGCGAAGGTGTCCACGGCGGCCACCCAGGGCTTCTCCAGGGTGCGCTGCGGCCACGCGCGGTCCTCGTCGACCAGCAGGCCGCGGTAGATCTTGCTGATGTAGCCGATCTCGCGGCGCATCAGGAAGTCGGCGTACGAGATGGTGCCCTCGTGCAGCTCGGTGAGGTTGATCCCGGCGCTGAACACCCGGCGGCCCCGGTAGCGCGGGTGGGTCATCACCCCGCCGCGCAGGACGCCGACCTCGGTGGCCGGGTCGAGCAGGGCGAGGTCCACCGCGGTCTCCATGTCCTCGACATGGGCGTTGGTCTCGGCGTTCAGGCAGTGGTCGTTGTGGACGGTCAGGTGGGCGGTGGCGCCGCGGCGCTCGATCCGGACCACGCCGAGGTCGAGGCTGCCGGTGCGGCTGAACTCGGGAAGCAGTTCCAGCGCGCGCGGGGTGGGGCGCAGCATCGCGTCGATCAGGTGCCGCCCGCAGTCGGGGTCGGCGAGGACGGCCTGCAGGAAGATGCCCTGGTCGATCTCCAGGCCCTCCTTGTCGGCCTGCCGCAGGCCGTGCTCGGCGGCCAGCTGCGCCTCGTCGGGCACCAGGCCGGGGTGGCGTTCCCCGGCCCGGCGCAGCAGCTCGTCCAGCCGCAGGTGGACGGTGCGCTCCTCGGTGAGCTCCCCGTACACCTGTCCGACGTGCTCCCGCAGGAAGCGCTGCCGGGACAGCCTGGCCTCCGGGGAGGTGTCCACGCTCCGGGCGGTGTCCAGGGTGAAGACTGGGACGGTCATGACAGCTGCTTCCCTCGGTGTTTCGGGTGCGGATCGGTGGTGCGGGGGCCGGCGCCGGGCGGAGCGGGAGCCGGACGGGTCAGGCGCGGTCGGCGAACTGGTTGCGGAGCATCCGGTCGCAGGCCGCCAGGTGGGCGCCGAGCGACTCCTCGAAACCGGTGGCGACGGCGTCCAGCAGCAGCCGGCGGCGGATCGCCAGCTCGCCGCCGACCAGGCCGCCGAGCAGTGCGGTGACGTTCTCGACGGCGGCGCCGATCTCCGTGCGGTCGGTGACGACCCGGTCGAACAGGCCCAGCTCGGCCCCTTCCGCCGCGGTGACCTCCTCGCCGAACAGCACCAGGCGGCGGGCGCGGGCGACGCCCAGCTGCTGGACCAGGCGGTGGACGGCCATACCCGGCCAGAGCCGGCCGGAGGTGACGGCCGGGCTCAGCCGGGTGTCCGCCGTGGCGATCCGGTGGTCGGCGGCCAGCAGCAGGTCCAGTGCAGGGCCCGAGCACTCGCCGGACACGACCGCGAGGACGGCGGCCGGGGAGCGCTCCAGGCGGCGCAGCGCGCGCTCCCACTTGTTGACCAGGTGGATGCCGACCTCGCCGGGCCAGGCCTGCTCGTCGAGGTCTGCCACCCCCTGGATGTGCAGCACGGCGAAGGTCGCCCGGTCGGCGTCCTCCAGCTCGTCGCAGACCTCGACGAGCTGGCCGATGGACTGCTCGGTCAGCGGCCCGGCGCAGTCGATCAGGAGGTGACGTCCGGTCGACTCGGTACGTTCGGGGAGAAGTTCGCTGACGGACATGGGAATTCCTCTTTCGGAAAGTGCGGGCTGGGTCTGGTGCGTTCCGGTCAGTACCGGACGAGAGCCGTCTCGATCGTCGATCCGGGGCCCATCGTCATGAAGACGCCGTGGTCGCCCGGCCGGACCTGGCCCTCGGCCATCAGCCGTTCGTAGGAGAACAGGAACGAGCCGCTGGAGAGGTTTCCGTAGTCCCGCAGCACCCCGGTGGTGTGCCGGACGTCGTACCGGGTCAGTCCGAGGTTGATCTGGACCGAGTCGATGACCTTCTTGCCCCCGGAGTGGACGATCCAGTGGGCGATGTCGCTGCGCCGCAGGCCGGTGTCCTCCAGCAGCCGGTCGACGACGCGCTCGGCGTGCGCGCCGACCACGTACGGCACGTCGCGGTCGAGGAAGAAGCTGAACTTGCCCTGGTCGTCGTCCCAGTCGTAGCGCATCGCGTCGACGGCCTCCGGGATGATCCGGCTGGAGAACTTGACCACGGTCGGACCCTCGGCGCGGACGCCGCTGTCCGGGAGGTCCAGCAGGCCCTGCGGGTCGGCCATCAGGATCACCGCCGCGGCGCCGTCGCCGAACAGGCTGTTGACCACCGCGGTGCGCATGGTGCCGTCGAAGACGTAGGCCGCCGAGCAGGCCTCGACGCAGACCATCAGGGCCGGCCGCCCGGGGTTGGCGGCCGCCCAACCCGCCACCGCGGTCAGGCCGTTGAGTCCGGCGTTGCAGCCCATGCCGACCACGTCGAGCCGGCTGGTGCGGACGTCGAGGCCCAGTTCCTTGATCAGGTGCGCGGAGAGCCCGGGGGTGAGGAAGCCGGTGGTGGTGACGCAGCAGATGTAGCCGATGTCGGAGAGGTCGAGACCGGTGTTCGCCACGCACTCGCGCACCGCCCGCGCCCCCATCGCGACGGTCGACGCGCGGTGCTTGCGGAGCAGTTCGCCCTGGGTCTCCATCCGCCGTTCGCCGTCCGGGCCCTCCGGCGGCAGGGTGAGGAACCGGCGTTCGATCGCACTGTTCATGAAGAGCGATCGAATGCGCTGGTCGGTTATCTTGAAGATGTCGAGAATGTCGCTCTGCGCATAGGAATCCGGCGGATTCGCGGTGGCGATCCCGACGATCCTGGGCAGGGTCCCGTTCTGTTCCGCGAGCGGTGACACGTCCTTCTCTGACAAGGTCAGCGCCATGTCGCCCCCCTTTCTGGAAAATTCCGGCCATGGACGACTGACAGACGCATTCCAGCAGGGGCGGACCGACCCGAACACCCCGGTCCGCCCCTTAGGGCCCCCTGTCCGCGCGGGGCCCCCTGCCCGGCCCCTCGGGGGTCAGCCGGCCCGGGTCAGCGAGCTCATCGCCGTGGGCAGGTCGACCCTGGAGCTGACCCTCAACTTCCGGTAGGCGCGGGTCAGGTGCTGCTCCACGGTGCTGACCGTCACGTACAGCCGCTTGGCGATCTCCCGGTTGGTGTAGCCGTGCGAGGCCAGCTCGGCGACCCTGCACTCGGCGTCGCTGAGCACCCCGTCGGGCGTGGCCGGGGCGCTCTCCCGGGCCGACTGGTCGCCGCCGCTCCAGCCGAACTCCACGCCCAGCAGCCGGGTGAGCGGCTGCGCCCGGCACTCCTCGGCCAGCATCCAGGCACGGCGGGCGGTGAGCCTGGCCCGGCGCAGCTCGCCCGTGTCGTGGTACGTCCTGGCCAGGTCGGCGAGTGCCCGGGCCAGCTCGTACCGGTCGCCGGCCTCCTGCAGGATGTCCGCGGCCTTGCGCAGCGGGGCCGGGCGCTGGCGCAGGTCGCAGGTGGCCGCGAACTGGCGCAGCGCCACGCCCTTCGCCCGTGACACGGACTGGCCGGACATCGCGAGCTGCTCCTCCAGCAGGCGCCGGGCCTCGTCCCGGTCGCCCAGCTGGAGCATCGCCTCCGCGGCGTCACCGCGCCAGGCGATCAGGCCGGGCACGTCCAGTCCCCACCGGCCCATCAGGTCGCCGCAGGCCAGGAAGTCCGCGAGCGCCGCGTTCAGATGGCCGGTGGCCAGCCGGTAGCGGCCGCGGGCCTGGAGGTAGTGGAGGCCGTGGCGGCTCTGCAGCATCGCCTCCGGGACGGGCAGGTTGAGCCCGTCGGCCGCCTCCTCGTAGCGGCCCATCGCGGTCAGCGCCGTCAGCAGGCTGGCCAGCGAACCGCCGACCGCCACGCCCCAGCCGCCGGCCGGGATGATCTCCAGTGCCTGCCGGGCGTGCCGCTCGGCGCCGGGCAGGTCGCCCTGCCGCAGGCTGATCTCGGCCCGGATGGTCGCCAGCCGGGCCTGGCGGCCAGGGGACTGGCGGGAGATCGCCTCCTCGATCAGGCCGTCGCACCAGGGCGCGGCCCGGTCCGCCCGCTCGCCGTAGGTCAGCGCCAGCAGCGCCGACTCGACGGTGTCCATCCCCATCTCGTCCAGCCGGGAGGTGCGCAGGATCCGCTCGGCCTCGGCGACCACCTGCTCGGACGGCCCCCGGCTGAGCACCGAGTCCAGCGCGGTGGCCGCCTCCAGCCGCCAGCCGTGTGCGGTGGACGGCCCCGGGAGCGGGCCCGGCTCCTCCGCGGCGGACGGCACGAGGTCCAGGAACGGCGCGTACCAGCAGCGCAGCCACGGCCGGGTGGTCCGCAGCTCGGCCGCCGTCTCCGGGTCGTGCGGACCGTTCTCCAGGTCGAGCCTGGACAGCACGTCCCTGGCGTCCTCGAAACGGCCGTGCCACAGCAGGGCCTTGGCGAGCACCAGGCCGTCGCTGGGACGCAGGTGGCCGCGGTGCAGGGCCTCGGTGAGCTCGGCGAGGTGCGGGGTCGGCACGCTCGGGTTGATCCGCCACTCGGCGCGGACCAGGGCCGTCCTGATCCGCGCCAGCCGGGGCCCGTCCTCACAGACCCGGCACGCCAGCCGCAGGTACTCGACGGCCTGGCCGACCCGGCCCTCGGCCAGCGCCGCCATCGCGGCCTCCTCCAGCACCGGGACGGTCCAGGCCTCCTCGACCCGCCCCGAGGCCAGCAGGTGTTCGGCCGTCACCGCCACGGCGGCCCCGCTCGCGTGCAGCAGTCCGGCGGCCCGGCCGTGCAGCTCGGACCTGCGCTCGGAGCCGGTGTCGTCGAGGACGGCGGCCCGCGCGGCCCGGTGACGGAACCCGCCCTCGTCCAGCAGGCCGCACTCCGCCAGCTCGCGCAGCCCGCGCTCCGCCTCCGTGCCGTCCAGGCCGAGCAGCCGGCCGACCCGCTCCGGGGCGCCGAGCACGGCGAGGGCCTGGGCGAGCGGGAGCAGCCCGGGGGCGCCGCGGTGCAGCAGGTTGCGCACCGCCCGCCCGTAGCCGCCGGCGACGACCGGCCCGCCCTCGGCGGCGCCGGCCCGCGCCGCCGCCGACTGGTCGTCGAGCAGGGCGGTGAGCAGCAGCGGGTTGCCGCCGCTGATCCGGTGGCACTCGGCGGCGAGCCGGTCGGCGGCCTCCCGGCCAAGGCGCGCGGCGACCAGCCGGTCCACCCCGTCGGGGGTGAGCAGCGGCAGGGCCAGGCTGTGGCAGCCGGGGCGGCGCAGCAGCTCCCGGTGGAACTCGGCGGTGCGGTGGGCGGCCTGGCCGCAGCGGCCGAGGACGGCCATGATCCGGGAGCGGCCCAGCCGGCGGGTCAGGTGGGAGAGGCAGGCCAGCGAGTCCGGGTCGGCGTGCTGGACGTCGTCCACCACCAGGGCGAGCGGCCGGCGCTCGGCCAGGTCGAGCAGCAGCGCGCTCAGCTCCCGGACGGCCGACTGCCGCCCCTCCGCGCCGGCGGCGAGCAACTCGCGGACGGCGGCCCGCTGCTCGGCCGGCACCGGCGCCCCGCGCAGCAGCTGGCCCAGCACGCCGAGCGGCAGGCCGGTCTCGTCCGCCGATCCCACCGCGGTCAGCGGCAGCACGCCCGCCTCGGCCGCCTGCTCGACGAACTCGTCCAGCAGCGCGCTCGTACCGGCGGCCGCCGGGCCGTTCACCACGGCGATCCGTCCCCTGCCCCCGACCGCCTCGGCCAGCAGACCGGCCAGGAAGGCCAGTTGCTCATCGCGTTCGACCAGCTTCATTGCTCCGACTCTCTTCTCGTACGTCCATGGGAGGGGGGACCGGCTCGGTGCCCGGTCCTGCTCGGTGGTGTTCGGCGGTGCTCAGCGGTGCTCGACGGAGGCCGGGCCGGGGCCCGGGACTCGGGCCCGGGCGGGTTCGGCCCTGGCGGGTTGTCCGGTACGGCCGTGCTCGGCCGGGTCGTGGCCACCCGGCTCGCGTTCGGCCGTGCCGCGTTCGGCCCGGGCGGCGGCGGCCCGGATCGCGGAGAACGCGGCGGCGTGCAGGCCGGGGCCGCGGCCGAAGCCCCAGGCCGGCCCGCCGGGGAGGAGGCAGCGCGCGTAGACGGCGGCCTCCCGTCCCGCGTCCGGCGACTTGCCCCCGGGCCCGGTGTGCCGGACGTCCCGCACCTCGACGCCCCACGGCGCCAGGGTCGCGCCGAGGCTGTCCACCTCCCGCGCGCGGGCCGCGCCGTCCGCGCTGGCGGGGCCGGCGCCGTCGATGAACAGGTCGGTGAGGACGGGCGCGTCGCGGACGGCGAGCGGCTTGGTGTCGTCCGCGGTGGAGCGGTACTCCTGCTCGAAGAGCCGGCCGATCCGGTCGGGGGCGATCTCGGCGCCGGTGGCGTCGGCGGCCGACTGCACCACGCGGGCGAACTCGATCTGCAGCCCGCGCGGCAGGTCCAGGCCGTGCCGGGCGCTCATGACGTAGGCCACGCCGCCCTTGCCGGACTGGCTGTTCACCCGTACCACCGCCTCGTAGCCGCGGCCGAGGTCCTGCGGGTCGATCGGCAGGTACGGCATCCGCCAGGCGCGGTCGCGCGGGCTCTCGCCGGCGGCGCGGGCCTCGGCCTCCAGCGCTGCGAAGCCCTTCTTGATGGCGTCCTGGTGCGAGCCGGAGAAGGCGGTGTGGACCAGTTCGCCGCCGTAGGGGTGGCGGGGCGGGACCGGCAGCCCGGAGCAGTGCTCGACGGTGCGGCGGATCCGGTCGAGGTCGGAGAAGTCGATGCCCGGGTCGATGCCCTGGGTCAGCAGGTTGAGTCCGAGGGTGACCAGGCAGACGTTGCCGGCCCGTTCCCCGCCGCCGAACAGGCAGCCCTCGACCCGCCGCGCCCCGGCCAGCAGCGCCAGCTCGGTGGCGGCCACCCCGGTGCCCCGGTCGTTGTGCGGGTGGACCGAGAGGCAGCGGTACTCGCGGCGGGAGAGGTTGCGGTCCAGCCACTCGATCTGGTCCGCGAACACGTTCGGCGTCGAACGCTCCACCGTGGCAGGGAAGTTCAGCACGATCTCGCGGCCCGGGCCGGGCTCCCAGAGGTCCATCACCGCCTCGCAGACCTCGACCGCGAACTCCGGCTCGGTCTCGTTGAACAGCTCCGGGGAGTACTGGTAGCCGACCTCGCAGCCGGCCAGCAGCCGCTCGGTGTGCCGCATCATCGACCGGGTGCCGCGCAGGGCGAGGTCGACGCACTCCTGCCGGCTGATCCCGAGGACGAGGTCGCGGAAGAGCGGCGCGGTCGCGTTGTACACGTGGACGGTGGCGCTGCGGGCGCCGCGCAGGCTCTCCACGGTCCGTTCGATCAGCTCGTCGCGGGCCGGCACCAGGACCGAGACGCGGACGTCGTCGGGGATCCGGTCCTGTTCGATCAGCATCCTGACGAAGTCGTGCTCGTCCTGGCTCGCGACCGGGAAGCCGACCTCGATCTCCCGGTACCCCAGGTCCACCAGGAGGTCGAACATGGCGAGCTTGCGGGCCGGCGTCATCGGGCGGGCCAGCGCCTGGTTCCCGTCCCGCAGGTCCGTGGAGAGCCAGCGCGGCGGCGCCGTGAGGGTCCGGTCCGGCCAGGTGCGGTCGGGCAGGGTCATCGGAACGAACGCCCGGTAGCGCCCGGGCAGCCGGTCGGCCTTCACTGTCTGGTTCCTCACAACCGTTCTTGTTGCGGACATGCAGGAAGTACTGTCGTTGTTGCGGACATGCGGGAAGTACCGGGTCGAAAGCGGACGCCCCGTCATCGTCACGCTAGAGAGCCGTCGGAGCCCCGGACAACGGTCCAAGGTCCGTAGTCGGTCCAAACACGCCGGAGGGATCACCAGGGGGTATCGAAGGGAGTAGTGGCCGGTCCACCCCGGGACCACCCGGGACCACCCGGGGTCACTCCCCACCACCACCGGTGCCACCCGCGGCGCGCACCCGGTACCGCTGCGGGGCGAGGACCGCCCGATGGAGCGGATCGCGGCGCGCCGCCCAATTCACCCCCGACCCCACCATTCCGACCGGGCCGTTGACTTAGTCGAGTTGGTTGAAGATTCGAGCACGCTCAACCAGTGAGGGAGTCGTTAAGGGGTCATGTTGAAGCCCTCGAATTTCCACCACGTTCTGGTATCTTGACCCCGCTTGGCCAAGGCGACACGGGGGCCGGCACGTGACCGGTTTGGAGAAGGCAGCCTTGACGACTCGCCAACAGGTGGCGGACCTGATCGAACAACGCACGCCCGAGATACTCGCGGCCTACGAGACCGAACTGCGGGCGGCCGGCAACGTCATCGCACAGCACCCGGTCTCCCTGAGCCAGGCCCTGGCCAACGCCACGCAGATCATCGCCGACGTGGTCAACAGCCTGCGTGTGGGGCAGGTCGAGGTGGACCAGAGGTACAAGCTGCTGGCCTGGGACATCGGCGCGACGCGGGCGGCGAACGGCGTCCACCCGCGGGAGTCCGTCCAGGCCTCCTCGGTCCTCTTCCACGCGGCGCTCTCCACCATCTTCGGCCTCCTGCCCCAGGAGGACCGGCAGGTCGACACCTTCACCCTGATCACGCTGGCGCTGCAGCGCAGCATCACCCTGCGCATCCGCGAGTCGGTGGCCGCCTACACCGGGTTACTCGTCGACAAGATCCACGAGGCGCAGCTCGACGAACGGCGCCGGATCGCCCGCGAGCTCCACGACCGGATCGGGTACGGGATGAGCGTGACCCACCGCCAGCTGGAGCTCTACCGGATGTACCTGGACAAGCAGCCGGACCGGGCGAGCGTCAAGCTGGCCACCGCCCAGCAGGCCATCCAGGAGTCGATGCACCACCTGCGCGCGGTCACCTCCGACCTCCACACCCAGCAGCCGCCGAGGAGCCTGGAGACGGCGCTGCTCAACGACCTGGAGTCGCTGGGGGCCGAGGACGTCTCGGTCCGGCTCCGGGTGAACGGGAACGAGGACTGGGCCTCGCCCGAGGCCCTCGACGAGGTGTTCCTGATCCTCCGCGAGGGCGTCCGCAACGTCCTGCGCCACGCCGGGGCCAGCGTGCTGCTGGTGAACGTCGAGATCACCCCCAACGAGCTCCGGGCATCGGTGGAGGACGACGGCTGCGGCCTGCCGCGGGAGCGGCCGGTCGACGCCGGCGTCGGGCTGTCCTCGATGCGCGAACGGGCCGAACTGCTCGGCGGCCGGCTGCTGGTCAACGGCCGTCCGAGCAACGGCACCAGGGTGGATCTCTCGATACCTCTCAAAGGACGGCTCCTCGATGAACCCGCGCGACGCCAGAGCTGCTGACCCCGTGGCCGCCGTCACCCGCGTCGCCCTGGTCGACGACCACGCGCTGGTCCGCGAAGGGGTGCGCGAGATCCTGGAGTCGCAGGACGACATGGTGGTGGTGAGCGAGGCCGCCACCAGCGGCGACGCCATCGCCCAGGTCGCCCGGCACCGGCCGGACGTCGTCCTGCTGGACGTCGAGCTCCCCGACGGCGAACCCACCGACACGGTGACCAGGATGCGGGCGCTGTCGCCGTCCTCGCAGATCGTCATGCTGTCCATGCACGACGGCCCGCAGCTGCTGCGGCGGCTCATCAACGCCGGCATCCGGGGCTACCTGCTGAAGAGCGTGTGCGGCGAGGAGCTGCTCGCGGCGATCCGCGGCGTCCACCGCGGCTCGGACCGGATGGTCCTGGCGGTCTCCCGCGACAGCCTGGCCCAGATGCAGGGCATCACGGAGAACGTGCTGTCGGCCCGGGAGTCGGAGATCCTCGAGCTGGTCGCACGGGCGCTGAGCAACGGCCAGATCTCCACCCGGCTGGTGATCTCCGAGGCCACCGTCAAGCGCCACCTGCGCAACGTCTTCGCCAAGCTGGGCGCGGTCTCCCGGATCGACGCGGTCAACAAGGCGATCGCCGCCTCGCTGATCTCCCCTCCGCACGACCAGGCGCACCACCGCTACCGCGCGGGCTGAGCCGCGCACCGGCGTCCCGGCCCGGCTCGGACAGCGCGCCGGGCGCGGCCCCCTCCCGCCCTGCCCCGCACCCATCCGCCACCGCCCGCCTCGACGTCCCCGCACCCCGTCGCGATCGGGCCCGGATCCCAGCCTCGCCGCGGCCGGCCGGGGCCTCAACCCCTGCCGACCACCTACCGCCCCTGCACGTCGGCACCCCTACCCGAGCGGGGTCAAGGCAGCCCCCCCGATGGGCAAAACCGGTGCCAACGCGCGGTATTCGCCGGAACGGCGGTTCCGGCACCGGCTTCGGGTCGGCCGACGGATTCGACGCACCGGCTCACGGCGAATTCGACCGGGAGGACTTGAGCCGTTTCCGTCGTTCATCAAGTTCGGGCCGGAATCTGTTGTTCCCATCCCGTCGCACCCTGCTTTCCTTTTCGCCGGGCGAATTCGCGAACAAATCCTCCCCGATGACGCGGCATCAGTCCTTCGATCCGTCAAAGTGCTTCCGGCGAGCGGACGGAGGGCGCACCGCCCGGACCGCCCGCCCTTCGGAGGAGGCCTCGATCCAGCAGGAAACCCGACCACCGCGAGGCCGGCCCGACGAGCTTCCACGCGGCCCGTTCGACGTCCCGACCCCTCGTCTCCCACGCAGCGCCGTGGGTTGACGAAGCGCCACCGTGCGGCGGGCAGGTCACCGCCGGCATGTGACCGCCGCCGCAGTCGCGGAACGTTGAATGTGGGTGGCAATCCGTCTACCGTGAGCGACGTGGTCGAAGACGCGCCGTACTCGCAGCATTCAGCCCAGTCCCCGACGGCAACGGAGGTGGACAGGGGCGAGCGGCTCCGCCGTATCTCCCCCACCCGTACGCTCGAATTCGGCGAGCACCGGTTGACCTATCTTCCGGACGGATTCGTCCAGTTGATCCCGCGCGCCTGGTTCCCGGAGACCGGCGGTGGCGACTGGCAGCGGCATGCCGAGCACCTCGACCGGGAGGGCTACCTGGTCGCCTCGGTCGGCAGCCTGCTGGTCGAACACCGGGGCCGGGCACTGCTGATCGACACCGGCTACGGGCCGCGCCGCACGGCACCGGCCGACAGCTACCCCTTCCTCGGTGCGGAGGAGGGGGGACGGCTGCCGGCGGGCCTGGCCGCGCACGGCCTGGCACCCGAAGCCATCGACACCGTGGCGTTCACCCATCTCCACGAGGACCACGTGGGCTGGGCCTTCGCCCCCGACACCACCGGATCGGGGCTGCTCTTCGGCTCCGCACGGTTCGTCACCTCCGCGACGGAGTGGCGGGGTTGGCACGGCGCGCCGTCCGCCGCCGCCGCTCGACACCTGCAGGAGAACGCGGTCGGCGCGATGGACGGCCAGGAGATCTTCCCGGGCGTCAGGGCCTGGAACACTCCCGGCCACACGCTCGGCCACACCTCGTACATCATCTCGTCCGGCGGGCGGCGGCTCGTCGTCATCGGAGACGCCCTGCACAGCGCCGTGCAGGTGGAGCGTCCGGAGTGGCGGGTCCTGGTGGACTCCGCCAGGGACGTCTCGGTGGACTCCCGGCTGCGGATCCTCCGGGAGCTGTCCGCTCCGGACACACTGGGCTTCGGCGGCCACTTCGCCGACGTACTGTTCGGCCGCGTGGTCACGGACGGTTCGCACCGCCGATGGGAGGCGCTCGACTCCGGAGCGTGACGACTACGGGGCGCAGCTCCGCCGTCACACTGTGAAGTCATCCGCCCTCAGAGGTGGTTCGTCCGCGATCCGAGCGGACGCCCTCCGTCATCAAATGCCCGTATCCGTTACACCCAGTTGACAGACAGCGACGTCATTGTGCATATGATCGACGCTGCATGGTCGGTCGTGGCCGGGGCAAGCGGAGCGTCGGTCGTGGACGAATGGGGGGAAGCAGAGTGGTTGCCAAGGTCTCGACGTCCGATCCCTGCGGGCTGGAGAAGGTCGTCGACTCGGCCATCGCGTCCTACGCGGAGGCATTGCGCGCTGCCGGCAGTCTCCTGGTCCTCGAGGAGACCGTGTGGCCGGAGTGCGAGCAGCAGGCCCGTGAGATCATCGCCGACTGCATAAGGGCCATCCACGGTCCCCGGGCCGAACTCCCCGAGCAATTCGACGCCGAGTTCTCGTCGTTGGAGCTCGGCGCCCGTCGCGCGCTCCAGCACATCCCGGCCATGGAGTCCCTCCGGGCCGCCCAGATCCTCACCGACGTCGTCCTCGACGCACTGCCGGAACTGATGGCCTGCCTGCCGGACGACGTGGCGCTCGTCCGGACCCGGCGCGCGGTGCGGGCCCTGCACCAGAGCGTCCACAGCCGGGTCCAGGCGGCCCTGATCGGCTACGACGCCTTCCTGATGCGCGGGGTCAACCGGATCAACTCCGCCGAGCGGGCCCGGCTGGCCCGGGAGATCCACGACCGGATCGGCAGCAGCCTCGGCCTGGCCATGCGTCTGCTCGAACTCCACGAGGCGGAGGCCGACGATCCCGAACCCGGCCCCGCCCGGATCGAGGAGGCCAAGGCCGCGCTCCAGGACACCTTCGGGTTCGTCCGCGAGCTGGTGAACGGTCTGCGCGCGCCGCGCAGCCGCACCAGCTTCCACAAGCGGCTGCTGGACTACGTCGAACTGTCCTGCCCGACCGGGACGGTGGTGGACATCCACGTCGAGGGCGGCACCGCGGAGCTGACCGCGCTCCAGCACGACGAGGTCTTCCTGATCATCCGGGAATGCCTGCGCAACGCCTACCGGCACTCGGGGGCCACCCGCATCGAGGTCGAGGTGAACCTCGGCGACGGCGTGCTCGACACCCGGGTCACCGACAACGGCAAGGGCATCGACCTGTCCGCGGCGAAGTTCCAGAGCGGCAACGGCATGGTCTCCATGCGCGAGCGGACCACCGCCATGGGCGGCACCCTGTCGGTCACCAACATCAACGGAAGGGGCACCAGGATCGAGTTCCGAATACCTTTGTCGGCGGTCGACCGATCCGGTGAATACATTTCATGACTGAAACCCAGGTCCGCGTCCTCGCGGCCGACGACCACGTCCTGCTCCGAACCGCCCTGTGCAACCTGCTGACCCGTGAGTCCGACATCACCGTGGTGGGCGAGGCCGGCGACGGCCCGATGACCGTCCAACAGGCGATCGAGCTGCGGCCCGACGTCATCCTGCTCGATCTGGAGATGCCCGGACCCGGGCCGATCGAGACCGTGCGGCAGCTCAGGACGGCCGTCCCGGACACCCGCGTCGTCGTCCTGACCATGCACGACGACGGCGATCTCGTCCACGCCCTGCTCTCCGAGGGAGCCTTCGGCTACCTCCACAAGTCGGCCACCCGGGAGGTGCTGCTCGCCGCGGTGCGCAGCGCCGTCGCCGGGGGCACCACACTGTTCACCCCGCAGCGGACCACCGCCCCGCGACCACCGCTCCCGGCCGATCAGCCCGACGCGCAGAACCTCCTCACCTCGCGCGAACTGGAGGTGCTCACCTGTGTGGCCGAGGCCATGAGCAACCGGCAGATCGGGCGCCGGCTCGGCATCACCGAGGGCACGGTCAAGCGGCACCTTCGGAACATCTTCGCCAAGCTGGAAGCGACCACCCGGCTCGACGCCGTCAACAAGGCCCAGTCCGCGCGACTGATCGGTCGGTGAGCAGCGGATCGGAATCACTTCCCGACCAGCAGACCGAGGGCCAGGCCCGCGTTCGCCGCGTACTGGGTGACCATGAACGCCCGGTACGGGCCGCGGGCCTGGTCCGTGTCCGGCCACAGGCAGCGCACCGCGACCCAGCCGGCCCCGAGCGCCAGCGGCAGCGCGCCCGCCAGCAGCACGGGTTCGGTGTGCAGCCCGAGCAGCAGCCCGGCCGTGCCCAGAACGACGGCCGAGGCCGCGGCGAACAGCCGGGCCGCCCGCTCGCCGTACACCACGGCGATGGTGCGGCGGCCCGCCTCCCGGTCGCCGGCGATGTCGCCGAGGTCCTTGGTGACGGCACCCACGAACCCCATCCACAGGGCCAGCAGGCCGCAGAACACCAGGGGCTCCTCCGCTATCCCGCCGCCGGCGGAGACCGCGCCGGACAGGTAGCTGGAGGCCCCCATCGTGATCACCGCGGCCGCGCTGGTCGCGGTGCGCCGCTTCGCGGCCAGCGGCGGCACCGAGTAGGCGTACCCCAGGAAGAGGGAGAGCACGATGAACCAGAACTCCCCCGGCACCAGGATCGACAGCCCCAGGGCGGCACCGGACAGGACCCACACGCCGGCGACCGCCGTCCGGACGGGCAGGGCACCGCGGGCGATCGGGCGCCGCGAGCCGTTCGCCCGGTCCTCGGCGATGTCCATCACGCCGTTCAGCAGGTAGGCCGCCATGACCGCGCAGGTCATGGCCAGCCCACCGAGCAGCACGCCGCTCCACGACCAGTCGTCGGCGCCGACCACCCCGCAGACGACACCGACCAGGAACCGCATCAGGAAGACGACCTGGACGACCGGTCGGGACTCGACCAGACAGTGGCGGGCCACCGACAGGAGGCCCCGGTCGGCGGGAGCGGCGGTGAGCGGTAGTGCGGTCATGACACGAACCTCGGGGTCGTGGGGGTGGGGGCTCAGGACCGAGCCCTCACCCACGACGGTCGCCGGCGCGTGCGTCCTGGTCGCTTGGCTCATCAGGAGTCCTGAACCGTCCAGGTGTCCTTGCCCGTGAGCAGTGTAGCCAGGTCGCCTTGGCCGTGTTGGTCGGTGGCGGTGGTGAGCTGGTCCGCCATCAGTTCGTCGTAGACCGGGCGTCGGATGCTGCGCAGGACGCCGATCGGGGTGTGGTGGAGGGTGTCGGCGTCGGCGATGCGGGAGAGTGCGAAGGCGGTGGTGGGGTTGGCCGCGTGGGCGTCGTGGACCAGGACCCGTGCCTCGTTGTCGGCGGTGACCGGGGCGGTGTACAACTCGCCGTCCGGGCCGCGGAAGACGCCGCTGGCCAGGTCGGTGCCGAAGCGCACCGGCTGGCCGTGCTCCAGCCGGATCAGCGCCTCGTCCCGGCTGTCCGGGTCCTTCAGGACCTCGAACGCGCCGTCGTTGAAGATGTTGCAGTTCTGGTAGATCTCCACCAGCGCCGTGCCCTCGTGTTCCGCGGCCGCGCGCAGTACTGACTGGAGGTGTTGGCGGTCGGAGTCGATCGTGCGCGCGACGAAGCTCGCCTCCGCGCCGATCGCCAGGGACAGCGGGTTGAACGGTGCGTCCAGGGATCCCATCGGGGTGGACTTGGTGATCTTCCCGACCTCGCTGGTGGGCGAGTACTGGCCCTTGGTGAGGCCGTA